>NZ_JAUBTK010000002.1:0-198437 GCF_036702455.1 Microcoleus sp. D2_18a_D3 | reverse complement strand
CAACAGCAAATGAGTTAGAGTCGTCACAATCTGAGCTAGAAACAACTACACCTGCAATTCCTGCAACAGCAAATGAGCTAGAGTTACAACTGTCAATCCTGCCTGAAAGGAATGAAACTCAGTGGCAAAAAGTGCGATCGCATCTAGCAGTCGAGTACAGTTTACCTTTAGAATTGCTCGATTTATTGCACTCTCATTCTTGGCTGTATGCCGGCTCAGAAAAGGCTGTCTTTACAGGACGGACGCTTGAGGGGGAACCCAGGCTCGCTTTTGTCCTCGATGAAAGAGGCAACTTTACTACAACCCATCCCCTGTCATCTGAAGCTGCTTTCTGGGTAGCCACTACCGGAGAAATTGAGCGAGCTGTAATTGCCTGTAACCCAATCGAAGCCCTTTCACTTTTGCTTATTGAACAGGATAACTCTACAACAGCACCACCCACAATTTACCTAGGAATTGAACGAGCTTCACAACTACCTATACAATTCTTACAAGAACTCGATAGCGTTATTATAGCGATTGCCGAAAATTCTCAGCTCGCTCGAAATGCGATCTCGTTGCTACCGGATGCAGAACTTGTCAATCCACCGTCAAGTTGGAATGATATCTGGATACAATTAATTGAACAAGAACAGCCAACTCATAAACAAAATCACCAACAGCATAAACCGCACACCCAAAACCTCGAACTGGATTAGTTATTGCCACTTAAAAATTTGATTTTTATTAAATAAAAGCGCTAGCTAACAAATTTCCTGGTTGCGACATAAATTACTGGGTAGTTCTGGCATCTCAGGGTTTTGATAACGGTGGGTAAACCGTTTTATCCCCCCAATTATTCTTACCAGGCAGGAATACCAATTACTGATATTGCTACCACTAATTTTGACAGCTTTTTTAACGTATTTATCAACTATTTTGGCGTAACTATTAAGTAAATTGAGGCCGTGCTTGCTCAAATAATTTGTGAGTCAACATGGGTAAAAATAAATTATTTATACATTTTATCGTACTCACTAACATTTACGAAAAAACAAATTTATGAGCGCTGTCGCGCCCAAAAATAAAGCATCGGAAAAAAAAATGGAACTATCGCAAACCTACACCTATTACTTCAATAATTTAACCTGCGTCCACCAAACAGAAAACGAACTGTACATCATGGGCAAGGAAACAACACTTGTACTGAATTTTCAACAAACAAGCTATCAAACGCTCGACAAAATAATCCACGCTCTGCGACTTGTGAGAGACAAAAAAGTCCAAGATCGAAAGTCAATTATTGAACAAGAACTGCTGGCATTAAACTTCCAATTCCCTCTCGAAAGCAACAACGATAGCAACAACGACAGCAACAACGACAGCAGCAATGGTAGCAGCAACGGCAGCCACAAAAACTGCGAGCTAAAAATCGACTGGTAATTCAATTATGCCGGAGAGACAAGTTTGTTTCTCCGGCAGCCAATAGCCAACATTAAAACCACATTCAAAAATGGCAAACACAATAGCAGGATATGTATATCTCCTGCACTTTGAGCAGCCGATATGTCCGACTCGTCCGTCTCAACACTATGTCGGCTGGACTAAAGATTTGGACGAAAGGCTTTATCAGCATAAAAAAGGCAGAGGGGCTAAGTTTTGCGGCGCAGCCCGAGAACGCGGAATAAAATTTGTTCTGGCAGAATGCTGGGTTGCAGACAAAAGTTTTGAGAGAACAATCAAGAGGCAAAAGAACCACAAACGCTTCTGCCCTATTTGCACAAATTTGGTAAACTAAGATAATGCAATGTTTGCAACACTGATGCTTGACCGGAACTGTTTTGTCCTACAAATGCGTGTAGGCGTGAACTATCGTTCTGTATCTTTGACCTACTTAATTCTCTCTCAAATCCTGGCTAGCTGGTTTACAGATTACTGCTACCATACCTCACACTTAGTAGTAACCGCCATATTAGTTTAAGCTGATTAAAAATTAGGAGCAGAAAATCCGATGCTCCCCAAGAATAGCCGCAAAAAGTTACCATTATTGGCAGCGTTCTTAATCTCGCAATTTATCCCTTGGTTCTTGAGTGCGATCGCGCTATTTCTCAGTTTATGGGTCATCGTACCAGCACCCACGCTGTTTCTGTACCCTTTGGCGGTGGGAGCACCAGAAATTAGTCCTTGGTTAGTCGGTATCAATGCGATCGCCCTTCTGCTGAACCGGCCCAGACGACATCAACGCAAAGTCTACATTATTTTACCGATTTGTAACCTGTTCGCCCTAATTCTGAGCCTGCTTCCCCTGATGCAATTCCCAGAAGCCAATGCAGCAATAGCTACCGAAATGCAAGCAGTTCTAGGAACAAACTATTTAGCAACCGTTCCTCAAGCTCTACGCGCGCAGCTACACCCTCAACCGTTTATCCTAGCAGATGCGTTCCGGGGAATTCCGATTAGAGAGGTTAGGATCGATCGGGCTATTGGATTTGCCAACCCTGACGGAGTTTCACTGCAACTAAACCTTTATCGGCCGGTGGAAATTGGCAAATATCCGGCGATTATCACACTCTACGGGGGAGCTTGGCAGAGAGGCAATCCCGATTCCAATGAGGAATTCAGCCGCTACATGGCCGCCCAAGGCTATTGTGTGGTTGCAATTGCTTACCGCCACGCTCCCAAGTATCGATTTCCTGCTCAGCTTGAGGATGTACAAGCCGCTCTTTCCTATATCAAAACTCATGCTGGTGATTGGTCCATCGATCTCGATCGAATTGCTTTGATGGGAAGGTCTGCAGGTGCCCATTTAGCAATGCTAACTGCTTATGATTCTAGTGTGCTTCCAGTTAGAGCAGTGGTGAACTATTACGGGCCAAACGACCTTATTGGGGGATACAATGACCCATCTTTTCCTGATGCGATCGACGTTCGAGCCGTCTTGCGTGCCTTTCTGGGAGGAACCCCAAACGAACTCAATGAGCTTTACCACCGGGCTTCCCCCATTAATTATATTAAACCCAATCTTCCCCCTTGCCTACTGGTTTATGCAGGTCGCGATCATATCGTTCAGGCTAAGTTTGGGCGATCGCTCTAGGAACGATTGCGAGCCACGGGCGATTCCCTACGGGATAGCTTCGCCGCGCGTACTATTTTGCTCGAAATTCCTTGGGCTGAACACGCCTTTGATGCAGTTTTTAATGGCCCTAGCAATCAACTTGCTTTGTATTATACAGAACCTTTTTTGGCTTTGGCTTTGAAATATTCCGATTACCAGCCAATTAAATAAAAATTGAAATTTTACTCATTTATGCTTAAATAAAGGCGCCTCAAACTGTCTTAATTATTGCCATAAATCTCTTCTGTTTAAAATCTTATAAATTCCAAAAACTACGCCAGAAAGGTTTTGTGGCGCTGCTGAATCAAAGTATTATTTTGCCTATACGTAATTAGGGCTGACTGAATAAAAACAGAAGGCAGACCAGATAAGGGTTTCAATCTTTTTGGGCTCGAACAAGTACAAGTTATAAGATAAGCGAGGTTCAAAACCCTTGGACTTTCACAGGGAAGTCTCTGGGTAAATTTGGGAATTAGGCAACGAACCTACTATTTTTCAAGCTGTCTAGTCTCAATACTTCGGACAGTTTTTGAATGAGAGCCTGAAAGTGCCATTCTACCGTTTGTATCCGAGCTTGACGAAAGCCTGAAACCCTCATTATACCGTTAGCGATAGAAAACTGTCCGAAGTGTTGTAGTCTCGTTTATCCACTCTGTACACTTTTTTAGCAAGCCCTAATTATAAGAGTGCTTACCCGTCACGTCAGCGGTGGGCAACTACGGGGTGATTGCCCCTACAAATTTAATACCCAAATTCAGCCACGCCAACCAAAATTTTCCTCCTTGTTGATAGATGGATTAGCCCTCGGGAAATGAGCCGCGTTCGCGGCTAACTCTCAGCCAATTCAAATCCCTTCAAAAATATGGATTTAACTCTCACCTTACAACATTTGTCTGGGATTGCTGTTCCAGAAGCTCAAAAATTAGCAAAACTAGGTCTTCGCACCATTGCAGACCTACTCTACTATTTTCCTAGAGAACATCTCGCCTTCAAACGCACTCGGATTGCTGAGACAAAAACAGGAGATTGCGTAACAATTGCAGGCAAAATTATCAACCACAGTATCTTCGACTGCCGTACTAAACCAGAACTTACATTACAAAAATGGATTGTCTGCGACCAAACCGGCAGAATAGTTTGCACTCAATTTTACAACCACAGCTATTACCAATCGCAACTATGGCGTTCCCACCAAGCCGAACTTTACAAACAAGGTGCTATTGTATTAGTGACAGGAAAAGTCAAACAAGATAGCTATGGTAAAACCATCAGCAACCCAACAGTTAAAGTTGTTAGCTTTGAAGATGCTAAAGCCAGCACGACCTCTATTGTACCAGTTTACCGCTTAACTAAAGGCATAACTAACGAGCTAGTCCGGCATTGTATTCGTACAGCACTTGACTGTGTTGGTTTTATTGAAGACCCGCTGCCACAACGACTTCGCAAACGTTTTGGGTTAATAGCTCTCCAAAAAGCTATCGCACATATTCACTGTCCCCCAGACAGCAATACCCTCGAATCTGCCCGCCACCGCTTAGTGTTCGATGAATTTTTCTACTTGCAATTAAGGCTATTGCAGCACCGATATACCTTGCAACAACAGCCAGGATACTCCCTAAACTCAACAGGAAAACAGCTCAGAAAACTTTACAAGAATTTACCTTTTACCCTAACCAAAGCACAGCAAAGAGTCATTGCCGAAATTCTGTCAGACATGAGCAAACCAACTCCGATGAATCGCTTAGTACAAGGAGATGTCGGTGCCGGCAAAACAGTAGTAGCAGCAGTCGCCATCCTTGCAGCAATTCAATCCGGTTATCAAACAGCACTAATGGCACCGACTGAAGTGTTAGCCTCCCAACACTACCGCAAACTCAGTGAATGGTTTGAGCCGCTGGGATTGTCTGTAACGCTGTTAACAGGCTCCACAACAGCTAAGATTCGTCAAGAAATTGCCAAAGGATTAAACTTGGGGCTTCTTCCCTTGCTAATCGGTACTCACGCACTGATTCAAAATACTGTAAGCTTTAAGAAACTGGGTTTTGTGGCGATCGACGAACAGCATCGATTTGGAGTTCAACAGCGGCTCAAGTTGCAGCAAAAAGGCATTAGCCCTCACATTCTGACAATGACCGCCACACCCATCCCTAGAACTTTAGCCCTGACACTGCACGGCGATTTAGACATCAGCCTGCTGGACGAACTGCCACCGGGGAGAGAGCCAATTCAAACTCAGCTATTTACGAGTAGAACTCGCCACAAAGCTCACGAAATAATTCGACAACAAATCCAACTGGGCTATCAAGCCTACATCATTCTGCCACTTGTCGAAGAATCTGAACGGCTTGACCTCAAAGCCGCCATTGAGGAGCATCGGTACTTGAGGGAAAATATTTTCCGCAATGTCAATATCGGGCTGCTACACGGTCGCATGAATTCCGCCGAGAAAGAAACAGAAATCGCCAACTTTATTGCCCATAAAACTCAAATTCTCGTCTCTACGACGGTTGTTGAAGTCGGAGTTGATGTCCCCAATGCCACAGTCATGTTAATCGAACACGCGGAACGATTTGGCTTGTCACAATTGCACCAACTCAGAGGCAGGGTAGGACGGAGCACGGCACAATCTTACTGCTTGTTGGTAAGCGATTCCAAATCAAATAATTCTAGAGAGCGGCTCAAGATAATGGAAACTTCGCAAGACGGCTTCTTTCTAGCAGAAATGGATTTGAGATTGCGAGGGCCAGGTCAGGTATTAGGAACCCAGCAGGCGGGACTGCCAGAATTTGCCAAGGCTGATTTAATCAACGACCAGGCCATACTAGAGCAAGCTAGGAAAGCAGCACAGTTGGTAGTCGCAAAAGACCCCACTCTGGAAAGGTGGCCCGAACTTTCACAAGAATTGTTCGGGCGACAGCAGGTTAACAAACTCGATGCAGAAGCAGCACTTAACTAATAACCTGTTGTGCATCTAGATTAGACTTGAATTGCCTAAATCTTTGATTAATAGGTTAACCGCAGATTCAAGACAGCTCAACGCAAATAAACGCAGATAATTTCCTGATTGAAGAGCGAATAAATGCAATGCAACTCTATTGTCTATGGTGCAATACGCTTGGGTTAACGCTCTCTAACGAATTCTATCTCTGTTACGATTTTATGGCAATATATGCATCTTTTAAAAGTCAGATTGTTCTTAACCCAAGCATATTGGTCTATGGTGTTCGAGGGAGAGAGGATTTGACAATTTTTGAAGGTCATTGAGCTCTACAATTTAAATGCAGTACAACTTACTAATTGCATAAATAGTTGCAACTGAGTGTTGAGTTTTATGATTCTACTCAACACGCAGTTGCTTGTGCATAAGTTCTGTAGCTACTGCTTTTGCCAGCGAGCATCTACCCCTCGCCCCCGACATTGCAAACGCCCAGCATCTCTCTCCCGGCGCAATAAACGGCGAATTAAATCAATGCCCACTGTCGGACACCTTTCCTGCAACCCTCTAATTGAACTGCGGGTATCCCTTTTTTCCTGGTTTCTTGGCGAAAGCAATTAGCCCAAAAACGTTGGATAGCAAAAATGGCACGTTCGGCAGAAGCCTGACGTGCCATCGAATTAAGCTTACCTGCCCATTCAAACTCTTTTGCCATAATGGCGCATTGTTTGTACAGGTCAACTAACTTAACCCCTTGATTCTCTGTCCAATACCTAAGAGTTTTATTTCGGACAAATTGAGCCGTCCTAATCATCTCGTCAATGACTCGGTATTGCTTCCCTTTGGCTTTCAACTTAAACTCTAATGTTATCATTCAAATATCTTACCGTATTACGAAACACTATGTTTACAAAATGCGTATGTTTAATCATTCTTTACACTTTATAGAAACTAAAGCCGTCCTAGAAGGACGGGGCTTTAAACCCAATTTTTCTGATAAAATAAACCCTGTACTAAAAGGAATGTGGGTATAATTGGTGTGAATTGTAGTTAGCACGTCCCGATAACCCGCAATTTCTTGTTCTGAACTATCGCGCGGCGTTGTTTTTTCAGTTACTAATTTCTTAATCCGTTCTAGCGGCACAGTAATTCCTTCAATGCGGTTAGAAGATTCGGTACTCTGAATAACCGCAGCTTGGCGCAAAGTGCCTAAAACTTGTGGCGCTTGTTGCTTAAATAACTCCTGCTTTCCCTTGTACTCTCCAACTAAGCGAATCGTTTGCAAAAGTCTTTGGTTGAGTTGTTGACTTTCAATGAACCCCTCTTCAAATGACAGCATATCTATTTTATCTCCTTTGTATTAATTATAAACATTTATCGCAGTCAATAACTCGGATATTGCGTGTGCTTAATCAAAACTTTGAAAGCCGATCGCAAGCAGAACCGACACCAAATCCAGGTAAATAAGTAAGGCGATAGTTGCTTTTAGCCATAGCCCTTGCCTCTCTTGTTGTCCAAGGTTTGACGCTCAGCAAATCGGGTTGAGTTTCCAGTTGCTTTAAATAAGAGCGATCGCCCGTTACAAAGGCGATCGCAATCGCCAGGAATTTACAGCAGCTCAAAGGAGCCTGAACCACCTGCTTTTCAGTAAACCTAACCACAATCCAATTCCACTCTAAGAATAATTGATTGCGGCGCATATCCCTGTCAGCATCGCAACAGTGAGTGGGCTTCTTAGATTTGCCAGCATAAGGTTCATCAATCTCGACATCAATTCCGAGTCCAGATGGAGTGTGAATTACAGTAAAATCTGCTGAATAGCTCCTCTGAGATAACGGAATTTTAAACTCTGCTGCTTGGACAACTTCCTCGAAATATTGCTGTAAGTATTGCAAAAAGCGTTGTTCACTCACTCCTTGCCGAGCTTGAGATGTGCCATTAGGACTAACCCGAAGTGACATCAAATCCTTGAGCGCTCGATTTCTGTGATGTAAGTCAATTTTTACACTTTTAAAAACTGTCTGCAACCCTTCTTTTCCTAGCTTAAAACTAGAAAATTCCTGCTGTTGGTTGGATAATATCTCTTGTTGGTATAATATCTCTTGTTGGGATAATCTTTTTTGTTGGGATAATATCTCTTGTTGGGATAACATCTCTTGTTGTTTGTACTCAAGAACTTGCTGCTTATACCTGGATACCAGCTTTTGGCGACAACCAAACACATAACTATAAGCAGCCGCAATTAAACATGAATAAGCAGCTACTACCAACAGCATTTCCCACCACAGCCAACCCCAAGAAATAGCTAATAGCGGAAGTGCGATCGCACCATAGAGCCAAAACACCCAAATTAACCACAGCAACTTGACAGGTAACACCACAGGTGGTTGAGGCGGAGTCAGCAAAACAACAGGTTGCTCGAATTGTTGAGTTTCTTGAAGTTGGGATGAGGTGGCACAACTAGAAGTTGCCTCTGGCAAAGGATATTGATGGCAGAATTGCATTACCACTTTTGGGTAAAAAACTATAGGATAATTCATAACTTTAAATACTCCTTTTTTTAAGAGCGCGGTCGCGCTATTTTTAAGAAAGTTTTTTGAATTGTATGCAAAAAATCACCCAGTCAAACTCACAAAATTTAACTCATTCTCAACCAGTTAGCAAAATTCAAAAGGACAAACAAATCTCTCTTAAATCCGACCCGGAAACAATGGCTGCGCTTACTCAACTCGAAGAACGCCGCGATTATTATCACACCTGCATCAACGGAGGATACTAAGCATGAATTTAGCCACAGCGACGCTTGCTCAAAGTTCAATAACTGCGGCTCAAGTTTGGCATCAACTAGAATCTGCAGAAAGCTCAGAAGAAATCGACCAACTGCTGCAATCCCTTTGGCAAACCCAAGAAACCCAGGAACTCGCTGTTGATGCCCATGCCGACTTAGCCGACCAAATTGATGCCGAAATTGCAGGAATTACAGCGCGAATGCAGTATTTGATAGAACTGCATTCAAGAGCTCTCAACAAACTCCAGGGGTGGAGAGAGCGCTTAGACAAAACCGTTCTCTACTTCAACGAGTGCGGCGTGTTAACTTCCGAAGTTATTGGCAAACACCGCCGCATTACTGTCAAGGAAAATCCGCCTACCTGTGAAGTTTTGATTGACCCATTTCAACTGCCAGAACCCTATCGCCGAGTCGAAACCAAAACCGTAATTTCTGCCGACAAAAAGGCGATTGCAGACGCTTGGAAAAAAGGAATGCCTGTAGATGGCACTAGGGTTTTCCGCAAGCGCAAAGTGGTTTACAGCTTGCTTCCCGGTAACAATTTGCACTCTCTTCAAGCCAACCAGACGCTTGAGAGTCGTTCTTCGGATAAAACGCCGTCCAAAAAACGGCGTTAGCCATCTTTTCAGGTGTCAGGAAGGCCTTGATTTGACACCTGAATTATTAGACATATCCGAATTAGACACCTCCGAATTATACCATTTATGAAAAGTCATGCAACAGTAGCAACAGTAGCAACAGTAGGTTGATTTCGTGAAATAAACCCAACGATGCAGATTGTAGCAAGACTTTTTACAAATGGTATTACAATGTGACACGTTTGTTTTGTAAGAGCGAAGACTTAATTTCGGTCGGTATCTCTTACAAATCAATCCAGTATTGAGGGTTCTCCACTTGTTCTTCGGTGACGTTGAACAACTTTGACACTCTATCTTTAATAACCCCGTCAGCATCAAAACTCAAACCTCCAAACTGCTGACTGTTTTCACCTTCTCCAAAAGCAACGCGAGCAAGTGCATCGCTATCGCTATCAGAGAAATAATCCCGTTGGCTTTCCATAGCCGTAGTTGTGCGAACTACTTTCACTTTTTTTCTCCACATTGGGATTGTCATTCTGATTGTAACACGCTACTTCTTTCTTCTAAACCCCTCCAATTGGAGGGGGTAAATATCACTCAGTAGCAGGAATTTGTGAAGGAACAACCTTGTCAAAATCTGGACTATTACTGTGCGTAAGTCCTAAAAATGTAAAAACTAGGATTCAGGAGCTAATCAATGAGCAGAAGAAAACTTACCCCCGAATATCGCTCCACAGAATGGGTAGCTGGGGAAGGACTAAAAATCCCAGTCTTTGATATGTCCTTGACTGACGGTAGAGCAAAGGGGCGATACCAAGCTGAATCAGAAGTGCTGCGTAACTCCCTGCTTGAACTGCTTTTTGAACCTGAAGAATTAGCATCCCTAAGCATCGTTAAACCAGACCCAAATGATAGCAGCTTCGACCCTCTGAAAAACATCGATTTCGGAGATGGTATTACCAGAAGAGTTGCTTTCAGCTCAGGCAAAAATGTGTACTTTGCAGACATTGAACTCTCAACCAAACTGTTGAGCGTATTCAAAACTCAACCCGACCACGCCTGTCGCTACGGCTCACTGCTAGTTAGCAGTTGCAACCAAGGAGCCAAATTGTTAGATAGCTCCCTTGACGGCGAAACCTTGCGAGTCAAAATTGTTGATTCTCAAAGCGATAACCAGAGTGAAAAAGCGAAAGCTCATAAGTGGAAAACCGGAGACTGTCACGGTAAAATTTCACCGGCACTAGCCCAACAATTAGGAGGGAATTACAACCGACCTTTTCAATTCAGATTTGCCTGGATGCAGGAATGGGGACAAGAAGACTGCCACACTCCAGAAATTAGCTTTCTTGCCAAAGGAACGCTGTTGCCTGATGCTAATTTAACCTCCGACTTGGGTTATGATATCATCATGGATCGCTCCTCTATCAAAGGAGTTGCCGCATTGCAATTAGCTGAACTTATCCCCTGTGGCGACTACGAATTTCCCAAAGCTATACTGGGAAATCGAGGCAACGCCAAAGTAACTGAATACGAAAATTCCTGGCAGTTTTCGATTTGGTATTCCGAAGCAGCTATTGGGGCTGACATCGCGACACCGACCAAAATTGAAGCCCAAAAGCTAGCTGACTTGCAAAATAACCGGCTGCAACTTGCCAAATACTTAGTGGAGCAGCACGACAAAAAAGCTGCTTTTCAATCTAGCCTTCACGAAGACAGCAGCGGATTAGAAGACGAAACAGATGAAAAAGCCCAACGCAACGAATCCCGGCTAATTTCAATTTTGAGGAACGACAAACTCGGTCAACTCCTCGACTTTCCCAAAGTCGTCGATTTCATGCAAGAACAACTGGCTAAAAAGTGGAAAGACTTAGCAATTAAAGGAGCAATTCATCATGGTTCAGCAATGGCTCAACCTTGTGAAAGCCTCAAGCCCGGTACAATTGTTGCCCCCCACTTGCGACACGGCACAGAAGTCATCGTTACCCGATACCCAATTGTCAGTAAAGATAACATCCGCCGCTACACAGTAGACAACAAAAGCCATCGCGCATTAACGCAATACAAAGGGTGCGTTTTCATTCGCTCTGACCAAGCCATGCAGCATCATCAATGTGATTTTGACGGCGATCAATTAGTGATTACGCCTGCTTCCCGAATGCCGAATATCGCATCTGAAACCAGGCACGCTAATCAAGAGAATGAGTACGATGCAGTTGAGAAGCGAGAGAAAGTTGACTACAATAAAGCTACCGATAGTAATGGCGATCGCAAGTATACCAAATTGCGGCAAATTGCCGTAGCGATCGCCCAAAATAAAATCGGCTGGGTTGCTACCTTAATCGGGAGAGTGCAATCGTCAGCAGCAGAACCGGGACAGCCAGAAAGTTTATTCAATCAACAGAAGCGGCAGCTTCTTGGAAAGCTATTTGATGCCCTGCAAATTGAAGTGGACAGTCCCAAAAGTGCTACTCGTACCGAAGACCACCACCCCACCCTGCTGTCCAAGGCTAAGCAGTGGTCAGAACAGCACCCAAGCTACCTATTTGACTACAAAGACGACCCCAGGCTTTACAAAACGGTGCCATTACCTATAGGAGACGGCACCGCTATCAATTGCATTGCTAGGGAGGCTGTTAACCCTGAGTGGGAACCGACTCGTCTAAAAAGCCGTCACCGCGACGAATTTCGCTACTTGTTTGAGTCTCCTTCTGACTTAGATGAGCGAGAAAAATGGGAGAAACATTATGTCAGGTGGGCGCAAGATATTAAGGAACGCTATCGAGAAAGGATGGGCGAAATTCACTTGGAGTGCGGCGGCGATTCTAAGGCAATTAAAGAAGCCGTCAGCAAGTTATACGAGAGCTTAAGAGCCGATGTAACTGAAGCTTGGACTGACCCTGAAGAACGGTTTTTAGCTGCTAGTGCTATGTGGCACGTCGAAACCGCAAATCCCAACTTAGAAGTCCCTCGCAAAGCTTGTAAGGAACTTTCTCGCCAACTGCTGATTGAATTCAACCTTGAACCTGAGTACGAGCGACTCCACGAAGCAATGCCAAAAGACACTTACGTTCTGAGCGTCCCTTTCGAGGAATTTGAACGGGACGGCAGCAATAAGACTGTCAGGGATAAGAAGCGACAGCCAGTTGGCAAAGACTTAGCTGGACATTGGAAAGAATTGTTAGACAGCAAAGGCATTAAATATGAAGCAACTTTGCATCCGAGCCTGCCAATGGTCAATTTTGCCTTAATTGAACCCAGCGATAAACTGGTGGGAATTCTTGAGAAGAAGTTTGGCGGGAATGCCAATGACATCGACAGTTTAGACTTAACCTACCGTGATGGTCTGGGCAGAACCAAAGATGTCAGTTCCCGCATTGTAGCTCCTGCTGATTATACTTGGCTTGAGTCCCAAAACCAAACACCTAAAGCAGCACTGGTTCTCAACCTATTTACGGATGAAATTTGCCAGCAATTGCAAACCTTTCAGTTTGACAGAGCTGAACTGATTGGGCAGAAGTACAATGACTTGAAAGATGTTGACTTTAGCAGTCCCAAATGGAGGCAGAAAACATTGACTTTTGAGGTGGGTTCTGTTAGCGGTAGCGGTTCGAGGCGCGACGGCAGCGCTATTGTCCTCCTTGACGGACAAGAATTAGCTATGTTCTCTGCTAATTCACCTAAATTGCCGATCGGCACTACCTTTGAGGCCACTATTGAACCCTCGCCTAAAGGCAGCGCTCTGATCTTAAACATCAACCCTAGCTCTGTGCAACTAATTGAATCAGTTGAGGAACTTTCAGAAGTCCCGCCAACCTTTTGTCAAGACCGATCGCTATCCGTATCGCCAACTCCTTGTCAAGAGCGATCGCTTGTATCGCCAACCCCTACCCAAAACAAACCACCGTCTCAATCCCAAGACATTGCTGCCAGCCCCGCCTACCTCTCACAATTGCTGAAAGATGCGATTTGTGAAGCATATAACCAAACTGGAGAAACTACAATTCCTGTGGGAAACTGGACAGCTTTTATTAGCAAATCTCGCAACAATGTTAGGTGTTTAGTCAGAGATGAAACTGATAATCCGGTCTTAGCTGCTGACTTGAAAACAGGTCAATTTATTAAGAAGCTTTCGGAAAATAGCAGCGCTCACTTTCTCAAATATCTCTTAAAAGTCGATGCTGAATTAGCAGCCACATCCTCAACAATTAGAGTTGCCGACGCACAACTTTAACGTAATTTCGGAAGTCATATTATGTCCGGTAACTAGACCGTAATTGCAATTCTATTACTTTGCTGTGGCGAATTTACAAATACAGGCTCATGCAAATCATAGAAAAAGCGCAAACCTTTTCAATGCGTGTTGCCTAAATGTGTCTTGCTTGTCGGAGGTCAAAGTCGAATGAGGCAAGAAAAGACACATTCGACTTTGACCCCCCTTGAGGACATTCGTACAACACAGATTGAAGCCTGCGGTGTTATGGGTATTTTGACGGATATGATATGACACTTCTTTTGCTTCCGCTTAATCAATGCCTTCCCCCTCCGATTGGAGGGGGTCACTTTAACTCCCCAAAACCGCACTTTAGAGTGAAGTCACTAGCCATACTGCTCGAATTTCATGGGAAATATCCACTCACGCCGCCACAAAGATTATGGCTACAAAAACAGCATACCGAAGCCGAAGCCAGGGAAACTACATCACCCCTAACACAGCCGAGGGCAAGAAAATCCTCAACTACCTAAGAAATCGCTGCGAGAAAGCTTTAGATTACTGCCTGGAAAACGGACTCACCAGCGTAGAAGATTTTGCCGATGCAATTGAAGAACTAACGGAAGCAGACGGCAAACCTGGCATTAGCGTGGAGGTCAAGCACAACGGACTCGTCCTCAGTTTGAGCGATCGACCCGAGTACGGCTCTACCACAGGAAAGTACATGATGGAGCACTTGGGAGAGCCGGACGACAACCGATTTACTAAAACAGGAATTGAAGCATTACTCGATTCGCCTCGAACTAAAACAAGGTCTAAGAAAGACGATTTACTAGATGAATTGGATGAGGAGCAACCCTCCCCCAAGTCTAAATCTAAAGCTGGAACTAAGTCTAAAAAAGACGATTTACTAGATGAATTAGAGGATGAGCAACCCTCGCGTAGATCGAAATCTCAAACGGCAAACAAGTCTAAAAAAGACGATTTGCTAGATGACTTAGAAGATGATGAACCATCGCACCAATCGAAATCTAAAGCCAATATCAAATCCAAAAAAGATGAAATAGAAAATTCGGAGGACGACGAGCCATCACCCAACTCTCAAACCAAAAGAAGACCCCGAAAAGATGACGTAGAGGAGTTGGAGTCGGAAGAACCACTGGTTAAATCTAAAGCCTTAAGCCGCTCTCCGAGAGATGAGCTAAGTGAGTTAGATGAGTTTGAAGTCAAAAAACCTCAACCTAAAGCTAAGCCTCAAACTAAAAGCCACCTTAAAAACTCTGAGCGAGAAGATTTGGAAGACGAAGAATTATCAGCTAAATCCCAAGCCAAAAGAAAACTTCAGACAGATGAAGCGGTAGAAGTTGCTGAATCCTTAGCACGCACACCTTCAAAAACCCGAACCAGCCAACAGCAACCTCAAGGCAAAAAATCAAACGACCAGAACATCGATAGTATCCTCGATGCTGCTGTACAAGTTAGTGGTAGAACAGCCATTTCTGGAAGTGAGGTAGAAGGTACAACCGTCAGCGGCCTGAGCGGTCAAGTTGCGGTTCTCGCTACTCTGATGGGGAAAAAAGCAGCTTCTCAAATTATAGAAGCTGCTCTTGGGGCTGGAAAAGAGCGCCAAGTTGCCGATATTGTCAAAAGGCTCAAAGCTCAAAGCCAGCGAGCTGACTCGCTGTCGCAGCGGGTTACCAACTTGGCTGAAGCGGATTCAGTTGCAGATGCAACGGTTGAATCCGAAGCTTTACCAATAGCTGAACCGGAGCCAGAACCAGAACAAAACATCTTACCTGAACCGGATGCCGAATTTGTCTCAACACCCGGTATGCTCTTAGCTAAAGCTGTTAGCAAAGTCCACGGAAAAGTTGATAAAATTTCCGGTCGTGTGAGAGACAACAATTCTGAAAAAACGGCTTCTATTAAGATTGACACAGAGGCGAGTTTTGAAGAACAGCTCGTACAAATAAATGAAGCACTCAACCGACTTGAAAAGCGACTCGATACCCTAGAAGAGCGAATAGAAGCTTTAGAGAACAAACTTTCTCTTCAAAAAAGCGAGACAGGCGTTCAAGCTGGCGAGGCAAAATTAGAACCACCCGACAGCTCAACTCCATCCCTCAGCGACCAATTCGTACAAAACGCAACAGAAATAGGTGAAAAAATTTCATTAGAATCAACAATCCTAGCTAGCAACAGCGCTAGCGCTACTGCTAAAAAAATCACTGTGACAGCCCAAAATCTTACTCAGGACGCCCAACTTGCAGCAACACTGGCAAAAATTTACAGCCTAGCTGAAGAAGAAGCAAATGCGGAAGGCATTGCATTAGAAGACGGGGTTGATTTTGGACAAGCCAAACTTTATGTAACAAATTTTGACTCCTCTACCGCTGTCAGCTTAAAAACTAAGGAAGGCGAGGAACTGTTTTCAGCAGTACAGAATAAAACTGGAGAATGGGAAGTTACAAACGACTTCCTAAAACCTGAAGAAAAAGAAGAACTCGACCGCTTAAAGATTTTTCAACAAGCTCTCAACCAAGAACGTCTAGCTGAAATGGTAAAGAGAAGCAATCAAGATGAAGTCAGCTTTACCGATTCCCAAGGCTCGCGCCTCGACTTTGAAGTCGAATTCAGCGATAAATCCAAGTCGAAGGGTACTGTCAAAGGCTTTAACTCTCACAGCGAGATAGTTTTTGAAGCCAGCCTCCAAAAAGGTAATCTTGAGGTACTTCTGTGCGACATTTCACCAGAAGTAGTTGAAAATCTCCTCTCCCAACAGCAACTTGCTCCAAGCCAGAACTCCAACAAGCAGGAAGCGAGAAAAACTGAGACCGAAATGGAAATTTGAAATAACTTTTTTCACTTGCACCCTCCATTTGGAGGGGGTCACTCTCACTGTATAAAATCACCTTTTTTGGCGATTTTGCAGGGATTAGATGCAACTTAAATTAGCATTAAAGCACTAAATTAATCGAGATAGTGACATGGCTACTTACTTAGACCAAACAAGAAATGAACGAAACCGCAACTCATTATCACGCTGGTTAAAACAACAGAAAATCAAACTGGGCGACATTCCATTCCTCGGCATTTGCCTAACCTCACTCATCTACTTCAGCATTCACGACCCGCTCTTAATTGCGACTTTAGGCTGCTCCAGCATTGTATTTTTGAGTTTATGGCATCTCACTAGAGCTATTCCCATTGTAGAGCGATACATTGGCTGCAAAATTCGCTTTTGGCACATTGCCACTGCCATTATCACCTCTACTGCGCTTTGCTCCGTACTCGATTCCCCAGCCAACGCCCTCTTCCTCTCCGGCTTAGAAGAATTTATGCAAGAACTCGCAGAAGGAGCCTCTTCAGCAGGAGGCGAAGCTATTGATACCGAAGTCATCGAACTGATTTTCAACTTAATTCGCGGAGCATTTCTTTTGTTAGTAGCAGCCGCTTCTCTTTTCGCCTACAACCAAGCACAACAAGGTAATGACTGGAGACCAATTGTTACCCAAGTTGCCTTAGCCTTTGCCATTGTAATTGCCGTTGACGTAATAACTTTTCTGTTCGTTGGCAATGGCGGAGGTGGAGGAGCTTAGGGAAGAATGGGAGAGGGGGAGAGGGGGAGAGGGGGAGAGGGGGAGAAGTTTGAAAACTTGCAACAACCCGATAAAAACTAGAGGGCTTCAACATCTAACATATACTCACCCAATTGAATAGAAATGAGGGATTATGTAACTGCCATCTACCTAAAAATTCAAACAGCTTGCTGTTTACTGCACACCTCTAATCTCCCACTCTTTGACTCTTTCACTCTCCCCCTCTTCCCCTCCCCCACTCTCCCCCCCTCTCCTCCTCTCCCTCTCTCCCCCACTCCCCACTCCCCCACTCTCCCACTCTTTCGTTCACCGACTCTTAGTATGGTTTTTTGACACTGGAAGGAGCCACATAGAAGGGTTATTAATCATGTTGACCAGTGTACCCAGTATTTGATTGTAATGTTGATACAGCTCTCTACCAACCTGAACATCCAAGTAATTGCATTTAACAGCGAATTCAATCCAAGTTTGAGTTTCAGCAGCTTCAGCTTCAGAATCACTTAATTTGGATACAAAAGCTCCTTCATAACGCCGTTTACGCCATGCCTCAGACAAATTGGCACAAACAGAACGCGAAGACCGACGAATTTGATCTGTCAATGAATATCGTTCCTCAATAGGAAACTTTTTAGAGAGTTCAAAAATCTGCATAGCCACATCTAATGCAAGCTGATACACTTCTAAATCTCGGTGGGATTGAATTGGTTTTCTGTTCATTTCAAGCTCTAATTTCTTAACTCCGCTTTCTATTATCCCCTCTCCCACTCTCCCACTCTCCCCCTCTCCGAATCTCCCACTCTCCCCCTCTCCCCCTCCCCCACTCTCCCCCTCCTCTTTCCCTCCCCCTATTACCATGCTTAAAGACCCAGATAAAGACTTTATTTCCGTCAACAAAATTCTCGGCAAACAAGCCAGCATCGGCATTATTCCAGCGGAACAGCTAATTCCCTGGATGCTAATCACCGTAATTTCCTACCTCCTCACCAACGGCTTATTCAGCTTAGGAATGCCTTGGTTTTTCATCACTACTTTCTGGCTAATTGTAAGCTGGTGGCTCCTGACAGGTAACAAACCTCACCTTTTTGTAGACAGGTTTAGACCTCCGCCGGGGAATGAGTGGTACAACGGTAATCTTTTATACCTTTCTCCCGTTCCCCAACACCGACCAAACCCGATTCGCCACCGAATCAGCGATTCACAAGTCCGAGTCAAACTTAAACCCAAAGTTGCTCCCACTCAACAAGGAGGTAACAGCCGACTTATGCCCTTCCAAAACTACCAAAACCTCCTGTGTTTAGTCACTATCCAAAAGGATGGTCGAGAAGTTTCTGGTTACTTACTGAATGAAGGCAGTCAATACCAAATTGTATTCGGATTCGAGACGGCTGGCTTTCACAACATTCTCTACCGCCATGAAGTAAACAATGCAGCCACCGCCTTAGAAGAAGGGCTAAAAGACATTCCCCCAGGCGAAAAAATGACCTTTCACACCGGCTGCTACAGCAGCGATTGCCTTCGCCAACAACAGTTAACTGAATTGGCTGACAACTGTCACCTCAAACCCATTTCTGTACTCGTTCGTAACGAACAGAAACGCATTCAAGAACTCAACTTAGCAGGCACCAGACAACTGTGGAACCAAACTATTTTCTGCACTTGGACATTCAACGCTCAATCTGGCTCCAAATCCAACGACCCTCTGAGTAAATTCATCAATGGAATTATCAACACAGCCAACAGCATTGCTGCACAATTTACAGGCAACCAGCGCATCTACTCTGAACGCTTTTACAAACAACTGCTGCTCGACGCTTTCGAGCAAGGCTACATCCGGTGGGAACTCTTGCTAAACACCAAAATTGGACTGGAAATTCAACCCATGAATGCCCAAGCATTGTGGGGATGGCTGTGGCAAAAATTCAACAGCGCACCCGTACCCCCTATTCCCCAACTTCTCACCTTAAAAGAAACCGCGTCCGACTACAAACTAACCGAAACCCTCAACAGTCACAAACACGCCTGCACCATTTTAATTGAAGGTATGAGCGGCCGTTCGAGCTGCCCGGAACACAGAAAAGCTAGCTCACGCATTTTGCTCCCCGGCAGAAACGCAGAATGCGGCGTGCTAACAATGGAAGAGGGCCCCGGCGGCTGGCTCAATACCAGAGAGCAACTGCAATGGCTCTGGAAAATTATGAGCAACAGCTACGTCCGCGATACTGAAGCCGTTGTCGAAATTAGCGCCGCTCCCAACTTTATTATTCAAGACAACTTAGCAAGGCAAGCTAAACAATCTAAAACTGCCAAAAAACGCGCTTTAGAAAAAGGTCAAGGTCGCGATGTAGGAGCAGAAGTCAAACAGGAAGAATCCTTTGAAGCCCAGAAAAAAATGTACAAAGGTGCAAGAGCAATTCACGCTGCTGTCACCTTCTTAGTCTACCGACCAACACCGGAGCAACTAACACACGCTTGCCAAATGCTCTCCCACAGCTTCGGCTCTGCCAAGGTATTAAGAGAGCGCAACATTGCTTGGCAACTGTGGCTAGAAACTTTGCCCATTACTGTAAGCTGGCTGCTGCACAGCAGTTCGCTAATTAACGAACGCCGCCTCACCTTAGACACCGAAACTGTCCCCGGTATTTTGCCCTTAACTGCTGTAAGGGACATCGACTCAAAAGGAGTTGAATTCATTACCAAAGGCGGCAAACCCGTGTACGTTGACCTCATGCACAACCAAACCAGCCGCGCCGTTATTACAGGTGAATCCGGTTGCGGTAAAAGCGTTGTAGGATGGCGATTTGCGGTCGATGCTTTAGCCGCTAATATTCCAGTAGTCGGTATGGACATCTCAGCAGGAAGCGGCAGTACCTTTGAGACCGCAGTGAAACTGTTAGGCGACGACGGTGCGTACTACGACATCACCTCTGGCAGCTCGAATCTACTCGAAATACCCGATTTGAGGCGTTTTGACAGAGAAGAGCGATCGCGCCGACTAGACCAATGGAAAGAGTTTATCAGAAAAGCGCTGACTATTATCAGCATGGGTAAAGTCCGCGACCCAAAATTAGCGCAGCGAGTCGATGCCATTTTGCTGCTAACTCTGAAAAAATTTCTGGAAGACCCAGAAATTATCGAGCGCTACAATACTGCCTTTGAAAAAGGCTGGAAATCTCCCGAATGGCAAGAAATGCCAACCCTCACAAACCTCCTGAAATTCTGCACAAAAGAGCAACTAAATCTGCCAAACTTTACCGACTTCGACCGCATTGCCATCAACCAAATTATCACTCAATGCAACGCATTACTAGCCTCACCTTTAGGGAAAGCAATTGGCAGACCGAGTACATTTTCACCCGAACCCGCTGTTAAGTTTTTTGCCCTTAGCGGTTTGGGTAACGAACAAGACCAGTATTTAATGGCCATTAACGCCCACGCTGCTTGCATCCGCAACGCACTTTCTCACCCTAAAAGCCTATTTATCGGAGACGAACTTTCGATTTTGTTTAAAAAAGATGGATTTGCTGAAGTAGTAGGCGAACTCTGTGCAGTGGGTAGAAAGAATGGCATTTCAGTGCTCTTGCTATCCCAAGATATCGACAGTATTTGCGATTGTAGTGCGGGAACTATGATTATGCAAAACATGGTGTATCGAATTACCGGAAGATTGACATCAAACGGAGCCACTTCTTGGATCAAACGTTTGGCATATCCGGCTGAAATTATTAGCCAAAACGCGACAGAAGCTTTCCTTCCCAGAGCTGCCGACCTTTATTCAAATTGGCTAATTGAAAAAGGAGGTCGTTTCTGGCAAAGCCGATACTATCCAGGCGAAATGATATTAGCAAGTGTGGCTAACAATCAAGCTGAATTGATGGCTCGCGCACGAGTGATGGCTCAATATCCCAATACGTTAAAAGGGCAACTGCTAGCACTCAAACAATTTGCCTCTGAATATGTAGAAGCCGTTAAAGAGGGACGTTCATTAGCCAATATTGGCAAGAATGCAGTCACAGATATCAAGGAACACAAATCTCATCAAGACCTTATTGCTAGCTAGACGGAGAAAAACCGATGAAATCACCGAAATTTCTTGTCAAACTTGCCCTCGGCATTCCTGCAATTTGGCTGAGCTTAATACTAAATTCTGTTGAAGCAAAAGCTCAAACCTCTGACAGCAATCCGACTGCTACACAGCTTCCCACCTCAAACAATCCTAACAGCAGCACTTTCAACCGCTCTAGCTTCACAGTTCCCAATCAACAAATAGAAAGCCAAATCCAACAATCAGCTAATAACTTCTTGAGCAACCCGAAAGAAATAGGAGGTATAGAAAACACAATTAACGGCATAACAGGCGAAATTTCAGATACCATCTCCACCATCTCCGACAGCATCTCAGGCATCTGGGACAATTTGTTAAATAAAGTCGAAGAATTCAGCAGTGAAATAGAGTCAACCCTCTCTTCATTCCTGGGAGAACTGAAAGTTCCAGACCTAAAAGAAGCAGTTAAAAGCATAATGGACGGCAACACCTCCGAAAGTGAAGGGACAAAACTATCCGCTGCTTTAGAGAAGAGACCGCAAGATTCTTACAGCCTCAAAGAGAATACCGCAGAACTCGCAGAAAGAGAAAGTGCTGTCAGTGAAGCCAATAAAGCCACTCTCAGTAAAGAAGCTCAACAAAAGCAAGCTCAGATGAAAGAAATTGTCCAGCAGAACGTAGAGCAAACTAATCGCGAGAGCCAAAATTCAATGGAATTGGGTGCTGATTCCGAAGGTCAAGATGTCACCCAGAACATTATGAGAAACATATCTCAACAAAGTGCGATCGCAGCTAAGCAAGCAGCCTTATCAGCAGAAAATCAAAGTGCCTTAGTCATGCAGGGCCAGCAAGCTCAAATCGATCGCAGTTTTGCCAACATTCTCAATGCTCAACAAGCTGAAGAACTCAACGAAATTAACACAGCCCAGAGACGGCAGGATGCTGCGGCGGCTACCGCTTCTTCTACTCAAGCTGGATTGTTTCAAATGCCGGGAGGCATCGCTCTAGGGGCAAACGAAGACTGAAATCACCGTAAGGAGATACCGCAATGTTTATACAATTTATTGCCCAAACTAGCACAGCAGGACAAGCCCTGGACACTCTATCTGATGCCATAGAAGTCTCTCAAAAAACTGTCGAATCCTGGAATTTAGTTTGGTTTAACACCTTCAATACTCAAGAATCCTCTCTCTGGATTGCCTTAGTCAAACTAGGACTAATTCTGGCGGGAATATCTGTTACTTACCTCGCTGTCACCAGTGGCAAAGAAATCATCGAAAAACAGTCTTGGTCAGAGCTAGTAGCCATGTTTATCTGGCCGCTTGTGATTGTAGTATTTCTCAGTAACAACGGTAAAGTCTTAGCTGAAAGCGTCAAATTCATCAAAGCTGTAGGCAGCACTCAAGTGCAAGAAATTATGAAGATTCAAGTCGGAGAAATGACCTTCAGAACTGCCCTGAGCGACGTTAACCTTACCAGTGCTGGCAAAGAAGAGATTGAAAAACTCTACAGCGAATGTCAGGGCAAAGTTGGATCAGCTTTAGTGGAATGCTGGAACAGCAAAAAACAGCCAGCTCAACAAATCCTTCAGGCAGCGGAACAGCAAAATGGAGGCCCCCTCAAAAGCTTGCAGCGGTTTGTTGAAAACTTAGGCAATGTTGCCAATCTTCAAGATATAGGAAATGGCGATTTTGCAGGACAAGTTTTTAGGTCTACTGTCTTGCCCATCATTCGCTTAATTCTTAGATCAGTACAGTGGGCATTTGTCAATATTTTAGAAGCAGCATTGTTGCTAACAGCTCTATTCGGGCCGATTGCAATGGGCTTGTCGCTGCTGCCGCTGCAAGGAAAACCAATCTGGGCTTGGTTAATAGGGTTTATGTCGTTATTTGGAGTGCAATTGGGCTACAACATCGTCGTTGGCTTAGTCGCTGTAGTGATTGTCAAATCCGATGCAGAGTTAGTTACAGATATCGCCTTTTTATTCTTTTTAGCTGTGTTTTCTCCCATTCTTGCCGTGTTAATAGCCAAGGGTGGAGGAACTGCTTTGTACAGTGCGATCGCCAATAGCACCAAACAGCTTACAGATATTGCCAGTAACGCGATCGGCGTTATTGCCGGAAAACTGATCTAGGGGAAGGGGAAGGAAGCATAGATTTTCGCTTTTTTGAGTTGAATCAAAACTAGCACTAATTAGTAGCGATAAAAGCTAATAATCACTTGTTTTTCCTCCCTCTCTCCACCCTCCCCCACTCTCCAACTCTCCCTCTCCCTTCCCCTTCCCCCTCCAATAAAATCATGAAATTTCCACAATTCCAACCCTTACTCCCTGAATCTAAAAACACCTTAGCCTTGTGCTTTGTCCTGCTAACAAGCTTTGTTTTCCTCCTGACAATTGCTGTTTTAGTGAATACAGTCAGTTTGAGAGCCTTATCTCAAAGAAAAGTTACCTTTGTCCAGTTAAAAGACGGAACCGCAGCACGAATTGCAGAACAAGATGAACTGTACAGAGAGCCGAAAATTATCCAAACTTTCGTATCCAGTTGGGTCAATTTAACCTGGGCTTGGTCAGGCAAAATTCCTGGCACAAATGATCCAGACCCCGGCATTAAAGTTAAAGGCAGTGCCAAAGTTCCTACAACTGCTTGGATGGGTTCGTTGATGATGGAATCAGAGTTTGGTAAAGCTTCCCTTGTCGAACTCGCCCAACTCGTTCCCAACACCATCTATTCAGGAAAAACCCGCTCTGGAGTCTATATCTCTCACATCTCAGAACCGAGAGAAATAAAAAGAGGAGTTTGGGAAATAGATGTAATTGCTACTCGCGTCGTGCTGGAACAAGGCATTGGAGAAAGCCGAGAACAGTTTAATCGAACCTTCACCGTCAAAGCCGTAGAAATTCCCAAATCCCCTCTCAAAGAAAACGCTAATGAATTAGAGAAGACTATTCACTCTTTGAGAGCAGCCGGATTAGAAATTTCCCGAATAGTCGAATTCAAACCATAGAAGAGGAAAGAGACATGGAGAGGGGACGAACCGGCAAGTCGGTAAATTTAAAAACCTTCCGTAAAAACTAAATAAATTAAACATTTAGTATGTTCCATCCCTTTGCTTGAAGTATTCTAGTTTTTCTTTTTCTTGTACGGTTAAACACAACACATTCAATTCATCATAAAGCCATGACTAACCAAACAAATATATCAACCCACAATTCAATTAATACCAGTCCTGATAATAGTAAGTTCACCACTACAGCCAATATGAATCATGCAAGTGCATCAAGTGAATCTACCCTAAACAATGATGACGGCAACATCAATTTCCCTATTTCCCCTTCTCCAAATCCTTCCCCTTCTGACGATGACATTGACGAGAACTTCATTGCTAACTTTGACCCCAATGCACCCCTAACACTTGAAACTCAATATCAACTCGCTCAAGATGAGGAAAGACCACTGCCCCCGCCTGTTTCCGAAAGAGGCGTTCCTAGAGCAGTGACAATACTGCTATTGACTGGTGGAATACTATTGCTAGGACTGCTGATTTGGCAATTTATCAAGCCTAAATCACCTCGCGAACCTATCGCACAATCAACACCAAAAGAAAGCTCTTCTGGCACCATTAAAGATGAAAAACCGGAGTTGCTGGCTAAATTAGCTTACCAAGACCAACAAAAACTGTTAGCCGAAAAACCGCAAAAAACCGCAAAACCCAAAACAGAACCGTCGCCCAAACCGTCAAGAGCCCCACGAAATCCGCGAACTCCGCGTCTAGTCGCTACCCGGAGCGCTGCACCGCCACCTACTCCTCTACGCGAACCCCTACCCGCACCCAGAACAGTAGTGCGGACGGTAACAGTACCCGCACCCATACCGCAAAGAACACCCGCGCCCCCACCAGCCCCCATACCCAAACCGTTAATACCCCCACCTTTAATTCCAACTCCAAGAGAAGAAAAAATCGACCCGTTTGAGCGGTGGAACCAACTCGCTCAACTCGGACAAATTAGGGGAAATTTTGACCCTAACCGAATAGCGAATGCCGTGAGTGCAACACCAAGCACTCCAGCGACAACAAGTGCTACCGCCGCCGCTAGTACGAACCCAACTCCAACAAGTGAATTCCTAACAGTCAATATCGGCAACCAAAAGTTGCAACCCTCATACGTTTCTTTGGAACAAATCCCACAAGAATTTTATAACCGCCCAAATAACGCCACCGGGGAAAGGCTACACCCGGAGTTTCCCGCAGGAGAGGACAGCCTCGAAACCACCGACAACTCCCAAAACCCCACCAACCAATTAACTCCGGCTGCCCTTTCTCCCCAAACAAGTTCCGATTCTACCGATAGCCCAATCGAGACTGCGGCTCGACTGAGCGCGAGCCGAACATCCTTGCCTGATACAGAATTTCAAACCCTTTCCCCAGAAGCTGCTCCAGAGGCTTCTGCCTTAACAAATTCCCCAACTCTGGAACAAGTAAACTCCCCAGGGGCAAAAGGCATTCTCAACCGCACGCCCCAAAGTTCCTCAACCTCCCAAACAGCTCAGGTTCCCCTTGGAACCACAGCCAACGGCGTAGTTTCGGTTCCCCTGCTGTGGGATGAAGGCTCAGGCAAACAGCTTTACGACAAATTTGCCGTCACTCTCACAGCCGACGTAACGGCAACTGACGGCTCTATTGCCTTTCCTGCGGGCACGGTTGTCATTGCCAAAGCCAGCACCGTCAGCAAGACCAATCGCATGGTACAAGCTACTGCTGTGGCGCTCGTCTACTCTGATAGAAACGGTCAGATTAAACAGCAGCCCATTCCAGAAGGCGCAATTTTGATTGCAGGAGAGGGCGGACAGCCGCTGATTGCTTCAGGCTACTTCGACCCAGGTTCAGATATTGCCGGACAGGATATCCTTACCGCAGTGCTGTCGGGAGTTGGACGAGTCGGTCAAGTGTTCGCAGACCCTAAAGTCAGGAGCTCTAGCAGTATTAGCGGTAGGTTTGGGAGCAGTACAACCACCGTTGAAAGTCGAGACCCCCAAATTTGGTCAGCCGTCCTCGATGGCTTCTTCAGCCCCCTGGCAAAACGGATGGAAAGCCGCTCAGATAGAGCAACTGAAGAACTTTTAAACCGCCCCAATGTAGCTGTGGTTAATAAAGGAACCCCGGTTTCTATTACTGTTAACAGCTTTCTCAACATTTACCGATAACCAAACCGTCGGTAAACGGTTAAGTCGCCCCAACGCGACTGCGGCGATTAGTAAAGGAAATCCCCGTTTCTACTGTCAACAATTTTCTCCACATCAACGAATAACTGCCATGACGAATCGCATCCAATCCCCAAGAATGCTTTCCCTCGGAGGGCTTTTGTTCACAGCAGTGTTCGCTACTGCAAGCTACCCCAACTGTGCTTTTGCTCAATCAAGAGTAACAGGCTATCAAACTGTGGGTCGAGATATTGCCGTCAATAGTGCGATCGATATTTTAGTCTATCCCGGTCGCGCGAGTGCGATCGACTTCAGCTCAACCGATGAAGCTCTCGCCTACGTTTTAATTGCCGACCCCTCAAAAATAGTTTTCAGCACCGATGCACAGTTGGCAAGCGGCCAAGCCAAAACTGTTTTCTTGCGTCCCATTCAAGCGCTCAATTTTCCGGGAGCTACCACAGCTACCATCACTAACCTTTCAATCAAAACTGTAGATTCAAAAGGGAAACAGCGACTTTACAACTTCAACATCGTTCCTACCAACAAAGAACCAGAACACTTAGGAATTCGCATCGCTCCCCTCACCCCAAGAATGGAGCCGACTGTGAACGTTGATAGAGGTCGCGCCCCCGCAGTATCAGATGTCGAAAAAGGATTGCTGATTGCCATTCAAAAAGGCTACACAGCAGCCAACGACCCAGTAGTCTACAGCGTGCGGCAATTTTTAGCTCTGGTAAGAAATCAGAATCTATCGGCGGCAGATGCTGCTGCACGAGCCGGAGTAGACTTGTCTGTGATTGTCGAGCTGAGCCGCATTGCACGAGAAGAATTGAACTACCCTGGAACAAGATTTCAACAGCGACAACCGCCAACAGCCCGAACTACTCGGCTTCTTAAAAGTCGCTCTGCTTTTTGATTGGAGCCGGAGCTGCGGGAATAGGTAACGGGAATGGGGAATGGGGAGTAGGGAATAGGGAGTGGGAGAGAATTTGACTGACTGTCTCCTAACTTCCTATTACCCATCCGATTATCGAAAAGTTGAGATGCGAATCCTCTCCTCAATACTGCCCGCGCTGAGTCAGGTTGGAGCCTGTGTCACTAACCGCTCGCTCTGAGAACTTATGGCTTTTGACTGATTCTGATTGCTTTGAAGCTGCGCTATTAATAATAGCAATTAGTGAAACAGCATAATGAGAGTGAGCAGGGATGGTGAGTGAGAGGGGATAACTCTTTTACTTCCTACTCAACGCAAAGCTGAGTTATCAGTTTTGAAAAGACATCTTAAATAGGTATTTTTTGAACGGTTCGGCAGTAATACTTTCTCGGAAGAACGTTTTTTCCCTCATTCGCACTCCCTTTTTTTAACCAATGTTCCGCCCAAAAAGCTCAGTTCAAAAAAAGTCTGCCCTCCCGCTGCGCGTTGTGCTTACAGTCCCCAACGCTCTCCTGATTTCGACTTTACTATGTCTGACCGGATGGCTTTCTTTTCAAACAGGGCGGCAGACAATGAATGACTTAGTTGCACAGCTATTGGGAGAAGCAACGAGCCGCATCTCTGACCGCCTTGACAACTACTTAAAAGAAGGGGTTGGGGTTGGGAAAGGAGAAGGGACTTATAAAAAAATGCAAACTGGTTCGGTAAACCAACTTCGCCCAAGTCAAACAGCCGGAGTCACAATCAAACCAAATGGGAAAAGAAATGGGTCAGACTCTCCAAAAACAATATTGCCTCAACAAAAAACAAATCCTGCTTTTCCCACCCCAACCTCAACATTCAACTTGCACGATTTCCACATCAGCCCTAACTGTCAAGCCTTTATCTTAGACCGTTCGGGACACTTAGTTGCTTGGAACGAGGTAACTGAACTAAAACCGTCTATTTCTGTTGACTCCCAGCAGCGAATTCGCGCCCAAGCTCTGCAACAAAAAGTAATCCAGCTTTCCACAGAGTATTTGCTTAAACATTATGGCAGCCTCGCTGCTATTAACAGCAGCCAAAATCTTAACTTTACTGCCAGCAACTCATTATACTTGCTGCAAGTCAGACCTTTTGAAAACTCGAAAGGCTTAAATTGGCTGATTGTGGCAGTTGTACCCGAAACGGACTTCACGGAAAAAGTTCAGGCCAATACTCGCAACACTATTTTGCTCGTGCTGCTGGCTTTGATTCTTTCTATCTGCCTTTTGCTGTCCATTTCCCTAAGAATAGAACAGCGGCTGCTGCGGTTAATTTCGGCAACAGAGGCGATAGCTGGCGGCGACTTCGACTCAACAGTTTCAGGTAGCGGCGTTGCCGAACTCGAAGCCCTAGCCTGTGCTTTCGAGCGCATGAATTGCCAGTTAAAAGCATCTCGCCAGCGGCTAGAAGAATATTCCGGCGATTTAAAGCGGCAAGTTGCACAGACAACGAAGGAACTAAAACAAGCTAAAATTGCCGCCGAAAGCGCCAATCGCGCTAAAAGTACCTTTCTGGCTAACATGAGCCACGAATTGAGAACGCCTCTGAATGCGATTATCGGTTTTGCTCACTTGCTTGTGAACTCTAAAAAAACTGCACCGGAACAGCAGTCGAGTTTAGATATTATCAATCGCAGTGGCGAGCATTTGTTGAAACTAATCAACGATATTTTGTCGCTGTCCAAAATTGAAGCAGGTCAAATCACCCTCGAAGAAACTGCTGTTGACTTGTACAGTTTGCTCAAGGACATAGAACGGATGTTCCAACTCAAAGCTCAGTCGTCGGGATTGCAACTTGTTTTTGAACTCCGGAAAGATGTACCGCAATACGTCCGAACTGATGAAAGCAAGCTGCGCCAAGTTTTGATTAATCTGTTGGGTAATGCTGTTAAATTTACTGAGGCGGGTAGGGTGAAGCTGACTGTAAAATGCCTTCAGCCGCTGGCAAAAAAACCGTTACCCAAATTCTTTCTCCAGTTCTCAGTGAAGGATACAGGCCCTGGTATTGCCCCTGAAGAGATTAGCCGTTTGTTCAAGCCGTTCGTCCAAACTGAAACTGGCAGGAAATCACAAACGGGAACGGGCTTGGGATTGCCCATCAGCCGCTCTTTCGTCAAGCTGATGGGTGGCGATATCAAGGTCAAAAGTTCTGTGGGGAAAGGAACGGTTTTCAGTTTTTACATTAAAGTGAGTCGTGCAACACAGAGCGAAGTCCGTGACATCCAGCCTCAAAAACAAGTGAATGGACTGGCACCCAACCAACAAAATTATCGCATTCTGGTAGCGGACGATGAGTCGGCAAATCGGTTGCTACTAACTCAGATATTGAAGTCAGCCGGCTTTCTTTTGTGGTTTGCGGATAACGGAACTGAGGCTGTTAAATTGTGGCAAAAGTACAAGCCGGATTTAATTTGGATGGATTTGAAAATGCCGCTTTTAGACGGCTTTCAAGCTGCTCGAAAAATTCGTTCTCTGCCTGACGGCTCCAATACAAAAATTATTGCTTTGAGCGCTAATGCGTTTGTTGAAACCAAGAAACTCGCTTTGTCGAATGGCTTCGATGACTTTGTTGCCAAACCGTTCCGAGAAACAGTAATTTTTGAGAAGATGGCGCTTCATTTGGGAGTTCGCTATATCTATGAAGAGGAGTCGTCTAGGAAGTCCGAACAGGATGAGCCTGTTGTGCAACTGACTTCTGAGTCGCTGTCTGTGTTGCCGAGGGAGTCGATTAAGAAGCTTTATAAAGCAGCCGCTTGTGGAGACGAGCAAGCGGTAAGGCTGTTGATTGAGCGAATTCCTCGCTCCCAGAAACAAATTGCTGGGGCTTTGACCAAGTTAGTGGAAAATATGAGTTTAGATATTATCAGCGATTTGACTCAGAATTGCATTTCGGCCGATTGTACGAGCGCAAAATCCCAAGACTGCGATCAAAGTTAACTCGGTTTTTAGATTCGTACCTCAGATATCAATATATGAAGTTCAACCTTAGTCTATCGCCAAATCCCAAGACTATTCTCAAAGTTAACTCGGTTTTGAGAATCGTACCTCAGATATCGATATATGACGTTCACCGAGTGCATTTCGGTAGATTAGGCGAACTCACCATCCCAAGATAGCGATCAAAGTTGACGGGTGTTTACAACCCTACCTCAGATATCGATATATGACGTTCGGCAGATTGTACGAGCGCCAAATCCCAAGACTGCGATCAAAATCAACTCTGCGGTGAGAGTCTGTACCTCAGATATCGATATATGACGTTCGGCAGATTGTACGATCACCAAATCCCAAGACTGCGATCAAAGTTAACTCGGTTTTTAGAGTTCGTACCTCAGATATTGATATATGACGTTCGGTAGATCGCAAAGCATTAGGACGATTTTGTTCAGAGCAGCACGATTTGACAGAGCAATGCCGAGCAGAGGTACAGCCGATAATCTGCTAAAAACTCACGCTCACTTGATTGTTTACTCCATGCTATCGGCTGTACCTGTCTGTACGTAACGACAGATGCGGGTTCGATCCGCAGTAGCAAGTCAGCGGATTTGGTCTGGGTGGAATGTGGCAGCGGGTCGAGCAGATTAGCGCTCAGTTGGAGATTCAGAGCGAGCTGGGATCGGGAACAAAGGTTATTATTGGTCATATCTGTTGGGAACATCCGTTCGTAAAAACCTACCAAAATCGGGACAAAGCTATGAATAGCTTCCTGGCTTAACGAACGCGATCTAAATATAAAATTAGAGCGACGGAGTGAAAGGTGCAACTATTATGTCTTATAGCGAATTTTCCCTAGATGATATTAAGCATAAACTCGGCTTAACAATTAGAGAAGTATCTGAAGTCTTTACGGCTGTAGAACCGATCGCACCCAGTCAGCTTTTAAAGGAAACCTTAGCCGAAAATATTCCCTTAGCCTTGGGAATTGACACGGAAAAAGCGCGATCGGAGATGATAGTCGCTCCGGTATTGATTGAACTCCGCAGGCGGTGCGATCGTCAAATCAGCCTCTTTTCCGGTACGGAATTTAATATTGATCGAGTCAAAGGACTGAATGGCATTTGTGACTTTATGATTAGTCATTCACCAGAACAATTATCTTTAAATGCTCCCGTGTTTACACTTGTCGAAGCCAAGAATGACAATATCAAATCGGGAATTGCCCAGTGCATTGCAGAAATGTTGGCAGCCCAGATTTTTAATATTCAAAAAGATAACAGCATTTCCTGTGTTTATGGTGCAGTGACAACAGGCAGTATCTGGAGGTTCATGAAACTAGAAGATAGGACGGTTTATATTGAAACAACAGAGCATTTTATTGAAAACATTCAACTAATTCTAGGTATTTTAATGCAAATTGTTCAGTTGACTCGCCCAACCCTTCCGTGCCTTTGAAGTTCCCTAGTACATTGTACGCTCGCACCGTCGCAAGACTGCGATCGAAGTTAACTCGGCGGTTAGATCCCATACCTCAGATATCGATATATGACGTTCCGTGTTTCAGTCTAGCGATCGAACTTAAATTCTTTTCAACAATCTTCCCCGTACTAAACTTGACGATAATCTACTCGTCAGACTAAATATTAACTTGCTGGATCAACGTAAGGCAGAACGGTGGTTAGCGGCGATGCCCTCTCATATATCGATATCTGATGCCGACTCTCGATATATCATACTTAAATCATCTACTTAATTCAAAACCATGCAAATTCGACTAGCAGTCATCAGCAATGCTGGCGGCACTGGCAAAACCACACTTTCAGTTCACCTCGCCTACGAACTGGGGTTAAGGGGTTTGAAAGTAGCCATTATGGATCTCGACCCCCAAGGCTCCCTGACCCTTTTTTGCGGTCTAAATCCGCCAGAGCCAGAACACACACTGTCCGCCATAATGCGAGAAAGCTTCAATGGCTCTTGGCCTCTTACTCAAGGCTGGAGTTCCCACACCAATAATATAACCGTTTGTCAAGGCGGAATGACGCTGACGCAAACAGCAGACGAGTTAGTTCTGCACAAGCGTGGCGCTTATCTTCTGGGCGATTGCCTGAGTGACTATCCAATGGATCACGACCTAATTATCTTCGACTGCCCCGCTACCCTCGGCCCCTTGCCCTTGATGGCACTAACTGCTTGCACTCATATAATAGTGCCCGTACAGCTCGAACCAAAATCAATTCAAGGAGCAGCTCACCTGCTGGAGTGGTACTACCACCATTGCAAACAATTACGCCTCAAGCCGCAACCAGAAATCTTAGGGTTTGTACCCAACCAATACGATACGAAACGAGCCGTCCACCGACAACTTTTAGAGTCCTTGCCAGCCCAGCTAGAGCAGATGAATATCCGCGTTTTTCCACCTATTCGGGACAGTGCAGAATTTGTTAATGCCAGCGGTCAAGGGTTGCCATTACACCTTTATCGCCCGCTTCACCCAGCTTTAGGCGACTTCAAAGAAATTGTTAAGCACCTAGCTACTTTAATGGGAAATGGAGTTGCTCCGGCTATTGCCAAAAAAGGAAAAAAAAAGAAATAGTGTTTGATTCACAGTCACAACTTGCGCCGGCGAAAACGAATCCTTCGTTTTTGGCTTATAGCCATGAACTGACTTCTTCCAATCCCCAATTTAAAATCTAAAATCGCTATGGCCACCCGTAAAGCTCCCGACTTGGGAAATTATTTTTCATCCGCCAAGCAGTCAATGCACCTCTCTGAAGCTGAATCCGAGATTCAGGAACTCAAAGCAGAAATTGAAGAACTGCGAAAATCGGGTTCAACGGAATTGGAATCTCAATTGACTGCACTGCGAGAACAACTAGAATCCGCCAGCGGTATCCTCTCCATTTCACTAGACCAAATTCAGCCTAATCCTGAACAACCCAGACAGACATTTTTGCCGGAAAGTATCGAGTCCATGTCCCGTTCCCTTGCTAGTGACGGACAACTGCAACCCATTATCTTGATTCAACGGGGGGATTTGGTGATATTCGATGGAGAGCGGCGCTGGCGCAGCGCTAAAAATCTGGGCTGGGAAACTTTACAAGCTGTGATCGTTCCAGAACCCGCGGCTTTGCACCGCAAAGCACTGCTGACTTCCCTGCACCGGGAAGATCTCAATCCCCTCGATAAAGCAGAAGCTATTGTGCGGGAGTTGTCTGAAAATACGGGTTTGGAAGCTGCAACTATCCCCCGCATTCTCTCGACAGTGGTGCGACGCTTGAACGCGCAAAAACGGATGAACTTGGTTTCCGAGTTGGTGACGGTGGCACCTGACGAGCAGCAACAGGGTTTGGCCGCTTTGGGTTTGGATGAACAAGAGTTGGCCGTTTTGCGGACACTGTTGGATTTGCAGCTCAATCCCGCTTCTATCGATGCCAACATTTTCCCGATGCTGTCTTTGGCTGATGACCTTAAGACTGCTATCAGGCAATTAGGACTTAAAGGGGTTCATGCAATGGCTCTTTCTAAACTCTCTGCTAAAAATTTAGTCTTGCCAGAGGAAGAAGCGCTGCCGATTAGAGTTAAAACAACTAATCAAGTTATTGCCGATAAATTGTCAGTGACCCAAACTCGTAAATTGGTGCAAGAAATTATCAGTTCCACTCTGGATGATTTCCCAGGAGCAGCCCGCCCGTTCAAGCAGGTCAAGTTGGCAACCGGGAATTTGAAAAAGCTGTCACCGCAAGTGTTGGAGCAAGCTGAGGTTGAACAACTGGTGGAGTTGCAGGAGGTTTTGCGCCAAAAGCTGGCGGAAATTGAGGCGGTTTTGAAACAAAATGGTGGGGAATAATACCAATTTCATAAATTTCTGCTACAGAGGCAGTTCTAACTCCTCCCCTCGAACGGGGGAGTTGAGGGGGTAGATATTTAGCGATATTTTATGAATTTGGTATAACAACAAAGTTTCGATGGGGCTGTCTGCTGAAATCGATCGACTGTTTCTACCCATCGTTTTTATCGATCGCCTTCGATCTGATTAGCTGCCAGACAATCTATAATAAACGAATTGCATTGTGGAGGTAGTTATCCATGAGGCAATGCAAGCTTGTGAGTCAGTTTTTGAATTTTTTGATAAGTTGTTCTGTCTGACGGTAATTTCGATCGCAAAACAGCTTTTTGTTGGTTGTAGCAAGCACCGATCGCCTTGAGGATTTTACCATTAATAGTCGGCGGGTTAAATCTTGCTTGATTCGATATATGTGGCAACCTGAAAACACATTGTCCTTATGAGAGACCGCGATCGCATCCAACAATACGCTCTCAAACTAGGTAGAGAAGGTAAACTCCTATCTTCAATATTAGTGAATATTGCTACCCGATTGCATCATGTTTTGAAAACAATTATATCTCAAAACAGTGGAATAAAACACTTACCGTATCGCGATTTAAAAATCACCCCACAATTATTAGGAACTATTGAAAAAACATTCGAGAAATACTTTATATCTGATTTTCTGGAAAAGAATGCAGAGTGGATACTGAATCAATTAGATATCTGCGAGCGAGGAGAAAACCTATCGGATATTCTGCCTGGAACGATCGCTTTTCACCCTGACGCATCCTTACCCAAATCCGAATCCCGGACAGAATCTCAGATAATTAGTGCGTGTGGATATCATGCTGCCGATGAATTACTACAACAAATAAATATACAAAATCTATCAGCAGCTCAGTTGGCAAAAATCTTAGAACTTGCACCCCTTCCAATTCCAGTAACCGAACCCCCATTATTCAAGAATAAATCTGTAGAAGCTGTTCCAACAGCAGCTCTGATGGCTTCCAGTCTCCGCGCGCAGATCCGACCTGATTTGTGGTATGAAGCTGCCAGCAGTATTGCTGTTTTTCAACATGAAGCAAAGGGTAACTCAAACAATTATATCGAGCATTACATTTCCAGCCCAGGTGACATTACCCTGCTGCCTTGGAACGAAGCCCAGCAAATCATTGATAAGTTTGGGTTTACCAGCGCAAAATTGCACATTATTTTTGCAGCTCACACCATGAAACAAGAGACTCCTTGGCACAGCAGCTTTACACTAAAAGCCAGCGATATTGTTAAGGAAATGGGATGGGATAAAAATCACAAAAAAACTCAAATAGAAAAACTGCTAGAGATTGCTAATACAGCATTTGCCCTTGATTGTTTGTTGGTCAAAGCTGTTTGGATTGAGGGAATGAACAAGAAAGGGCAAATTATAGCTAGTGCTCCTGTAGGGAGAATGTGGAATGTCTACATCAAACCCCAAGGTCAGTTAAATTTTGAAGGTAAGATAGACAACCCCCATGAAATCTACATCACAGTCCAACCCGGATTGTGGACTCAGGATTTTTTGAACCGAGCTGGAGCCAAGTCGAGAGAAGCGTTATATCAGTTTGGCTATCTTTCCCAGCAAGTGCTGAGAATCGATCCGTACCATAACGAATTTGCCTTAAGACTAGCAATTCATGTCACCATAGAAAGCCGATTTCACGCCAGTGGTGAATACCGAGTTTTAACGCTACTAAAAGCGATTTTACCATCTCCACAAATTGACTCAGCTCGCAGCGATAATCGCAAAGCCTACAAATTAAAGCAGAGCTGGGATAGTGCCTTAAAACTATTAATGAATCTGGAGTGGCAAATAGAATTTGACCCGGAAACTTATCCAGATAAACTTCAGCCTGAGAACAAAGAAAGAAACCCAAAAGGCTACCTGGAATGCTGGCTGGCGGCCAAAATTACCATCCTTCAGCCAGAACCCATCCCACTTTTAATCTCAAAGAAGACCCAACCCAAACAATTAAAGCGCGCTTCGGCAAAACCACTCTCGATAGCAGGTGCTTCCGTGCGAAAAGCCCGTGAAGGTAAGGGGTGGACTCAGAGAAAATTAGCTGGTTGGTTGGGGGTTTCACAGTCGCTGATTGCTCAGATAGAGCGTGGTCAGCGGACTGTCAGCCCGGAAATAGAGACTAAATTGCTCGCTCTATTGGATATCGCTGAGTGAAGTCGATCGCATTTGAGATTGGAGATTTTAGATCGATGGGGGTTTGAAACTTGTCGGCTGTTGAATTCAGTTTTGGGGCGCGGTACTCGTACCAAACTGACTCGTCGCCTCACTGGTCGCTGCTTCGGAAAACTTATACCATTTCTCCAAAATAATGCAACAGTAGTTTGTACCGCTCGAATCTAATTGTATTGGGTACTCGACCCGCATTGTAGCAGCATTTTAGAGAAATTGTATTACCCAAAGCTGCTCATAGATTGGGTTAGTGTTTTTTATCCTACGATCGTGACTTCAAGCAGATAAAAAACTTTGACCTTGCGCTGTGTCGATTTTAGGCACGTTAGAGAATTTTGATGTTACCCAGCAAAAGCCTTACTAATCAACAGCAAGCAAAAATTTTTTACGCCCGATCAATAAAAGATTGGTTATTCAAGTTGTTATTCAATTTGAGCGATCGCAGCGACAGAGCCTGGGGCTGGCTGCGTATCTTGCGGGTGCCATGACTTTCTTAACGCAACCTCAGTCCAGACTTTACCGGGCTGTATCTTTACTGGTTTGAGCTGGTTGTCCAGTTTTGTCCGGTATCTCGCGGATAGCTATGCAGGTGAACGCATTCAAATACTCCTATTTTCAGAATTAGCGAGATCCAGCGAGCCTAAAGGGCTAGTTGCCGTAATCAAGCTGACAGCAGCCGTGTAATCATAAAAAAAACTTAAAAAATCGAGCTTGAACCCTTACAGTATATGGGTTTAAGCTTGATTACAAAAACATCCACATCCCAGGACAATTTTATCCACATCCCAGGATAATCTTATCCACATCCCAGGATTATGATTTTTTGAAACTCTTGCTATATATAAGTTTCAGCTTTTGATTACAACTCTTATAAGTCTGACAAGACTGATCCGCCACCACATCCCGCGACGATCGACCTGGCAGGATGGAAAAAATAATCGCACGGGCTCGACGATCGATCGCCAATGCAGCGCGATGGAGCGCATCTCGCCTTCCTGCTGCAAGCACGAGCGGATACCCCGCGACCAAATCCGACCAAATCCATAACAACCCCTCTCGCACGCTTCTAGTAGCTACCACAGCCGCTAAAAGTGACACGCTCATTTTTACCGCGAACAAAAAATGGTTGCAGATACAACTACCTGGCACAAACCACCACTCACCAGATATGCCTCAATTTACGAAGCCCTGGCCGACGTACTCGAAGGCGCTACCCCCAGCGCCATCAAACTCGCCCTCTACCTGTACAGAACCTGCATCGGCGGCAAACCAGAGGAAATCGACATCTATGACATCCCCTTGGGCGAAAAACGAGCCACAAGAGTCCGCAATGGCAAGCCCTACAGCCCCAACACCAGGCGGACAGCCCTCAGACAGCTCGAAAAACTCGGTTTGGTCAAAATCCTGAAAAACTACGGACGCGGCATTTTTCGCATAGCAGTGCAGCACCTGGGCGACGTTCGCCCCTTCACTCATACCCACTCAAAATTCCAAAAACTGAGCAACTCATCAAAAAATCAACGTCAACAGTCAAAAATTGAGCAAATAGAGGGTTCAAACCCTGATGGCGCCGTACTCTTTACAGAGGATAAGAAAGGACAGCAAAGCACTGAAAATGTTGCTGCTGTTTTTTTAAGTTTTTTTGAAGAAAGAGAAAATTTAGCCAAGACAAATGTAAAACCAAAAAATGTAGAACCAAAACCTGCTACTCAAATCCAGACCAAAGACAGTCAGTCAAATAAAAATTCACAACAAAGACTAAAAATTCTAACTGAGGATAAATATTCCGCCCCAACCGCTGAATATCTGAATACTAATTCAGATAAAATTCAAGCGATCGATGATGCGACAATACCTTGCAGTTCAGAACAAACAGGTTTAACCTCTGAACCCCCGCAAAAACTACCCACAAAACTCGACAGCCTCGACCATCAAAGAATCTCTGGCGCCGAACCAACAATAACCAACAAAGCTGTCCGGTTAAATCTCGAAACATCTTCGTTCGTTAATCCTCAAGTCGCTAAAATTGTCGAAACAGTTGTAATTGCCAATTCCAAAGCAACTGAAATTGCCGAAGTGGTTGCAATTGCCAATTATGAAGCGATTGCAATTGCCAACCCTGATGTAACTGAAATTGCCGAAGCGGTTGCGATTGCTAACTCCGAAGCAACTGAAATTGTCAAAGTGGTTGCAATTGCCAATTCCGAAGCGGTTGCAATTTCCAATCCTGATGTAACTGAAATTATCGAAGCGGTTGCAATTGTCAATTCCGAAACGACTAAAATTGCCGAAGTAGTTGCGATTGCTAACTCTGAAGCGGTTGCAATTACAAACCCCGATGCGACTCAGATTGTCGAGATAGTTATGCAAGCCACAGGAGGGATGAATCCCGAATTGAGAGTTTGCGTCCTCCAGTACAACTTAGAAGAAATTCAAGCAGCCATAAACCTGCTGCAAATCAGAAGCCAAACAAAGCAAATATCTAACCCTTCAGGATGGATTGTTGACTGTTTGCGCGGTCGTTGGTGGGGAAAAACTAATGGTTTTCCAAACTCGAACCCAACAAATGTTGTTTCGTCTCCAGCTTCAGCAGGCTCTTCTCCAACTCCAAAAAATTCTCCTTCTGCACAGACAACAAGAATAACTGAGGATTATATTGACCCTCAGTATATGCCATTAACAACTCACCGAAAGTTATCCGAACAGTTCCAAGAACTAGGCGAAGAAGCTTTCGCAGCGCTAGGTATTCAGCAGCAAATTTACTTGCAGTGGATACAGCGATTTCCTCAGCAAGCAAAACAAATTGTGAACAAATTGTCTACTACTTAGCTATTTAGCTTAGCTGTGAAAACAGTTATCGTCCAACCCATTTAGACAGCTTTTCATCTTTTAGACAACTTTTCGCACAGTTGAATTAGCAACAAGATCAAAGGAGAATACCAGACATGGCAGTCAGTTTAGTTGACAAAATTATTCCGAGCAATATTGATGCAGAGGAAGCAATTTTAGGCGGAATTCTGATCGATCCAATAGCCATTAAAAGAATCGCAAATATTCTGCGTCCCGAAGCATTGGCAATTACAGTCCACCAACATATTTATCGGGCCGCTTTGGTGCTGCATTCTCTAGAACAGCCCACAGATTTGATGAACATCACCACCTTCCTCGACGACCACAACCTGCTGGAAGTAGTAGGAGGTCAAATCAAACTGGTAATGCTGGTAGACCGAACTGTTTCAGCCGTCAATATCGACCAGTATGCCTTGCTAGTCATGGACAAGTTTGTCCGGCGCGAACTCATCAAAGTTGGCAATGACATCGTGCAGCTTGGCTACGAGACTTCCACCGAATTGGATGCGATACTAAATAAAGCCGAGGAAAAGATTTTTGCCCTCAATAAGTACAGAGAAGAGCGACAAAAAGCTATTCGACCTCTCTCCGAATACTGCGGAGAGCTTTGGCGATATCTAGATGAAATTGAGGAAGAGCGCTTGGAGACTGCTAACTACTTTCCTGGAATCAGCACAGGGTTTTACGACCTCGACGACCTCTTGGGAGGGGGATTTTACCGAGGTGAATTGATTGTCATAGGAGGTCGCCCCGGCAGCGGCAAAACAGCTTTGGCTTGTGCCCTTGGCTACAACATTGCTTCCCTTTCCACGAACGGTCGAGTTTTGATGTTTTCGATGGAAATGCCAGGTCGGGACTTGGCAGCACGACTAATGGCACTTGAGAGTGGGGTGTCGGTGAAAGATATCAGGAAAGTTAACCTAGCTGGTAAGTACGAAGTCCTAGCTTCGGCTTTAGGGAAAGTTAGCGATGCTGATTTTTGGATAGACGAAAGTTTGGAACCGTCTCCCTTGGAGATTCGTTCCAGAGTTAGGGAGTTTGTTTGTGAGCGCGGCCCATTGGGTTTGGTAATTATTGATTACTTGCAATTGATGGTGAATTCGGCGGATGAAAATGTTGTCAATAAAATTAGCGAAATTACGCGGCAGATGAAGATTTTGGCTCGCGAGGTTGACGCGCCGGTTGTGCTGCTTTCTCAGCTCAATCGGGGGGTAGAGACTCGCACGAACAAGCGTCCAAGTTTATCGGATTTGCGTGGCTCTGGTGGAATTGAACAGGATGCGGATGTTGTGCTTGGAGTTTACAGGGACGATTATTACAATCCTGATTCTCCCGATCGGGGAATCGCTGAAATTATTGGATTGAAAGGGCGCAATAGCGGAACGGGAACGGTTAAGTTGCTGTTTGAGGCTGAATGCTGTCGGTTTCGGAATATCTATAAACTCCGGTAATATTGAAGGACAGGAAAATATTGAGCTCTGTCGCCTTACTTCAAAAGTCCAATCGCCTTGACAAGCTGTTCCGGCTGTACCTCCAAATAGCGCTGGAGACTCGACAAATTTTTGTGTCCCGAAATCTCCATAATCACCCGCAGCGGCACCCCCGCATTGCTCAAATTAGTCAGCGCCGTCCGCCGCATCGAATGTGTTGAAGCCCCCTTAATTCTTACCCGCTTGCAAGCTTCTTTAAAAATCACATCCGATGCGGCGCGAGTCAAAGGCTTCGTATTGTCTCGCCCCGGAAACAAAAAACCTACATCTGGATTGTAAGCCTTTAAATACTTAGCCAGCATAGGATGGAGCGGCAGCGTTCGCGTTGCTGATTTCCCCTTTGTCGTCGCTTTCCGCAACGTGACTGACCCCCCAACAATGTCGTGAGTTGTTAAAGCTAACGCCTCTGAAATGCGGCAGGCGCAGTAAAAAGTTACAGCAAACAAAAGCCTGTCCCTTGCTGTAATAAAACCCCGGTCAAACAGTCGGTCAATTTCTGCGGGCGTCAAAATCTTAGCGCGCCCATTCCCTTGAACCTTCACGGCGCAGCCCTCTTAGCGTAAATTCCTTCATTATTGGACGAAAGGGGGTTTACGTCAAGTAGGCTAACTGGCTTCTATTCTTTGATGGCTAACCAAATCCGGCTCAATCGCTTTCTGGGCAATCGGAGGCGCTTATTGCAACTCACTTCCCGCTTATTGCTATTCAACTGACTCGAATTCTCGGAAAAGTTGATAATCGGTAAGGTGGCGATCGCGTCTATGAGGTCTCTGAAAGTAACAGGTTTTTGGGCGTTCATAACACCGCGCTACCAATAAAATTATTATTCACTAATCTAATTATACTATTGTTTGATTCTACCTGCAACCTTTTTTGCGGCCAGTTAGAGCCTGAAGAACAAGTCATCAATATTCTCCAATAACCCTTCTACTTCCCGGTGTGGTTCGATTTGGAGACGTTTGTCCATCATCGCACCTCGCTGACGAAAGCAACTACACCTTTACTATACAAGTCGGCTGCAACCGGACTTGACATCAACGCGATTGGGGGGTATCTCAAAAAACTGATAGCCTAGCCCGAGTTGGGCTTTGAGAATAGTTCGTCAAATATAGATTCCAATTGATTGATTTAAGGAAATATCGCGCTGCAATTTCTTTATCAAGAAATTGGCATAAAAACCTATCAAAACAAATCTGTTGCAGTCGATGCACAGTTAAGAACTCATGTCAATCTCAAAAGGAAAGCGAGATTTGATTTCGACCCTGCCACTAAAACAGTTGAAGGATATGCCGCCTGCAATTGAATTTCCTGTAAACTTTGCCAAAATTCATCTCCCGCGCTTTAAGTGCGGCGAGATGGTGCGCTGGACGGGTGTTAGCGAAGAAGCTGACAGAGGAATGGTTATCGGCAAATTTTACAATTACGAACAGTGTCAATGCTGTTGGATGTGGTGCTACATAATTTGCCTTACTCCTGATTCCAAAAGTGCAACGTGGTGTCAGTTTGATACTGCCTGGGAGGAAGATTTGGAGAAGTTTGAGGATGATAAAAAAGCAGCAGAATCTGACCGATAGAGAACGCAATTTGATTGCAGTTTACAGTCAATGCCAATTCGGAATGACACCGAGGCAGTTTTATGCAAAGTGGGGAGTGAGTTATGAGGAAATTGCTTTTATTTGTTCTCGTTCTGATTCTACAGTGCGGGGTTGGTTTAGAAAGGGGAAAAATCGCAGATTTCCTACTGCTGTCGATTTGCGTCATTTGGCTTTAATGGATTTTCTGCTGGAACACTTTGAGGAAATTCCAGAGACATTGGTGGCTTTCCTGTGTCCGCCTTGCGAAGAGAATAGCCTGGATTAATAGTGGCGGGTATAACGGAAAGACTGTTCAGGGCAACGACTGTATACGTTGTCGCAATCATATACTGCTGACTTGTTCCAACAGTTTTGGTGGCTGCTATACATACACCAAGCTTTTTCAGCATCAAAAGATAATTTGAGCTTGTCTTAGCACAAACCTCATCAAATATCAATGTCACCGTGACCTGTCTTTGACAAGATTATTCAATTACTGTCTTGGCAAGCAATGAAACAAGAGCACAATCTGTTACTTTTACTGCTGAGGTACTAAAATGACCTACTCTGAAAAATTGCACCCGTGGTGTATCATTAGCCTGCTTCCTAATTGTCAGCGTGTTATTGTGGCACGATTTCGTAAGAGAAACGATGCAGATGATCATCTACGGGTTTTGCAGCGATTAGTGAAAACGCGCACATTTGTGATTATTTTTGACATGCAACCAAAGCCTACTGTGCCTAAAGAATAACGGCGAATGCAGCGAAGGTTTGAAATCGAATTAATCGAGATACCTGCGTTAGTTGAATAAACCGACTTTCCAGCGATTTCTCCCAGCGACAGAACCTACTGATAGCTGGGAGAATTTTTTATATATTTTACTGATTCTCTACTAACTACAACTTTTTATCATAGTATTGATTGACGCTCTAGAGCGATCGCATTTGTACGGATAGTTACAATTGCATAAGTAAATATGCTCTGATTGATAGCTGTGCAATCGTAGATGTGGCTAATAGTAATATAGCTTGCGAGCGCAATAGATATTCCTTCTCTATCAATACTTCGGAATTTTGAAGAGTTTTTTTGGGAGATGGCTCTGGCGCAAGGTTCGTAGGTGGCTAATGTTGCGCTGAGTTTTTGGATTTCTTGCCATAGCTCTACTATCAAGGCTTCTTTTGCCTCGTTCAATAGTTGCTTTAAGCCGGGTAGTTTTTCCATTCCTTTATCTAATGTCTATCTCGTCTTCTTGTCAAGGGGGTTGAGCAATTACAATCAAAGAATCAATAGAGACAAGTGCGACCGCATCTTGTCGGACAGATAATTAATGGGAATTAATTAAGAAATTTCTTGGGAAACACGCTTACCGTTAAAACTTTACAAAAAATAGATCGTTAAAAGCAAGGCCGCGATCGCGGCAATTTTTGAGAATAAGCTGCACTTGCTTGTACTGCGAATCCAGCCATGACCCAAATAGAACCAAATTCCGAACCAACTGGAGAGGATATTCCACTTTCAGCTACTCAAAAAGTGGGTGAAACCATCAACAAAACTGAGAACACTTCACAGAGTCCTGACTTACTTGATGAAGGAGAATCAGAACCTTATGAATTCAATTTTTGTACAATCAAAATCCACATTGTTATGCGACCAGACGATGGGCATCCAGAAGGGCGAATCGTAGAAATTACAGCAACGAGCCATGACGACTTACCACTATTAGTACAAGTTAGAGAAAACTCGATTGGAGCTTGGCCAAACCATTTACAAGAATTGCTCCAGCGGTTAGCCTCTAACCTACCTAACCGAAAAGTGAGCGCTCAAATTCGTTCTTCTGTTGGTCAACCCCGGAAAAAAGCCAAACCAAATCTTCAAAATCCTGCTAACCACCCCGTCAACAAAGGTGAAGCTGGAGTACAAATCCCCCTGTTTTAAAGAGGTAACAATGAGTCTAATAGAATATGAAGGCAGGCAAATCGAACTGCCCAACGAAATTACTGCAAATGATGAAAAATTGCTAGAAGTCCTACTTCCTTACTTCCCTGAATTAAGCTCCGCTACAATTGAACGAAAAACAGGTCAACCCATTAAAATCATCAAACAAGCCAAGACAAAGGGTGTAGAAGAAGATTGGAAAAAAGAACTATGCGTACTGCTCACTCCCCATTCCCCACTCCCCTCACTTGTCTCCGCACCGGAAGAACCGAATCAAGCTGTCCAACTCACTTGGGCTCTGCAATGCGACTCTATCAGCGGTTGTGTTACTCCGCTAACCTTGGCAAGTCGGGCTCAAGAACTCTCTGACGCGATCGCTCTGGGTGAGCAAGAACTACAGCGATTTAGAGACACTCTCAAAAAACTCCAACTTGCGCCAGCTATTGCTTGTCTCCAAATTCCTCTTAATTTTTAATGCCTGCAACTATTTTGTCTGTGTCGCAAGCCATTGCCGCTTTGCGACACTCCTACCCAGTAACTAAGCCACTTGAAGCGATTGAATTTCTCAGACAAACGCTCAATAGCGCTCAACTTCTCAATCTTTACCAGCACTTTTTTTCAACTGAATTTGCTACCAGTACCAGTTCTATTTACTCGGATACTCCTGATAATCATAGCCCCCGCGAATTAGAATTCTTCCGTCTTCTTGACGAAACAGAACTTATCCCGATCAGCCCCTGGCAATTAGAAATAGCACAAGAAGAACGCCTCGACCAACTCCTGATTGAGTCTTGGGGGTTGGATTGGTTGAGCTATGAAGATATTGATTCCTTAGCTCCTGAATGGCAAATCCTGCTTTCTCTAAGTTCTGAAGGACTAAATTGGCTAACTGAAAATGAGATGAAAGATTGGTATGAACAAGAATTTGAAGTTTCATTTTCTCAGATTCTACCACCAGATAGGATCAATCATCAGCAATTCCAACAGTTTTGCTCTCTGGCTGAATTTCCCGTAAAAGGGATGCCAATTGTACTGAGTTTCCTCAATTACTCAACGGGTAATATTTGGCTTGACGGCTGCGCTCAACACGAGTATCAATTTGGAGAATGGACAGTCGAAAACTTGATATTTTTATCAGAACAATGGCAAAGTGCTAAAGAATTAATAACCCAGGCTCAACAGGTCATTGACTGGCTTGCTACTGACCGCCATCGACATTTTCAGCAAATTCTTGAACTCTGGAACAAAAGCACCTTGTCAATTTGAATTACCCCTGAATCCGAATAATTACGAGTGAACCAGCAACCGCTAGTGCGGTTGTAGTTGTTGGAAATTGAGGCCTTAATTATGACTGAAACTCTAACAACAGCCGAAAGAATTGCACGTCTTAATGACCAATTACGTCAAGGAGATACCAAAATTGGTGAAATTCGGATTACTCAAGCTGTAAAAGCTCTTCTTCCCGAACAGCAACAAAAGTTACTGCAATTACTAAGAGATTTTAACACCTTTGAAGCTGGCAACAACCCCTACGGAGAACGAGATTTTCTTAGCATTCAACTTGACAGTAAAAGCTATTTTTTCAAAATTGATTATTTTGACAGGAAAGCATGGCTGGAAAATCAGGAAGTTAGTTCACAATGTCCAGAAGACCCCGACAAAACTTGGAGAGTTGCTACCCTAATGCAGTCGAACGAATATTAATTTTCAAGCATGAGCTAACCTTACCTATCGGGTTAGCTCCATAACCTCTATCGATTTCAAGTTATTATGCAACATTTGTCAGGAGAAGTCTTTCGTGAAATTCTGCAAACAGCTCCCCGACAGCTAGCAGAAATTGATGCTGAATTACTGTTCATCAAAGAACAATATCTGTTCCATTATCGAGAAGGAACAAAGGAACACTACAAACTACTCTCCTCTGTCAGTTTGAGAACTGCATTTTCTCACGAGCCGATTGATACGGATTGGATGCCCCCAGGAGTCATAAGGTGGGGAACTAACTCTCAAGGAAATTGGGTAGTAAAATTCATATCTCCTGCCCAATATAACCTCCAATTTGATGAGAGTAAACCCATTACTATTCCACTAACTGCCTTGGTATTTGTAGGACAAAACACTCAATATTGGGTATTTGCAACTGATTTTGCTACTTTCAACCCAGAGTCGAAAGCTTACCACACTCCTTTACCAAACATCCATCCAAACGGTTTAATTTGCTGGGGTAAAAATACTCCACCTGTTGCTTCAACTCAAACCATTGATATTGCTTGGCAGAGCTTCATAACCACTCCTTTCAATGCTGACTTATCAAGCCAAAAAAGCCGAAAGTTTCCCCAAGATGTCAGAGAACATCTGAAAAGTTTAGCCTTGAGAAAAAGGCGTACCTATCCTGTTAAAGATTTAGTTGAAGTGAGGTACAGTCCTTCAATTGACTCTTTAGTGCAACACCTCCTATTGATTGCTAACCCTACCTAAATCAAAACTTCTATGTAGGGACTGCACTCAATATTTATTGTTCAACACAAAGTTTAAGTTAATGCTAAAACTTTTTAACCACATTCATGCCTCTATTCCCTTGCCTCCCATTGCTACTGGGGTATTCTGCGAATACGTTACAGCCTCTAACGGCGTGTTTGTGCGTTCAGTTCGCCCCGGACTAGAGGCCATGATTCCTGTTGCAAATTCAACGCCCAATACTATCAAAGGGTTGCCACCTATAGAACCATACTTGCACCTTGAGACTCGTTTAGTACCATCAGAACTGCTACTTTCTATATTGACAAAAGCTGTATTCACCAAAGATAGCAGTGGCAATCTCACAGAGATTTTATTTCACCTATCCCTTGACAGTAGTAATCAATGGCAACTGACAATTCCAGTCCAATTGACTACACGAACGAGCTGCCAGCCTTTTGACAATTCATCCTACTCAACTGCTTTAATTGAGTGCCACTCTCACGCAGAATTGCCTGCTTTCTTTAGCAGCACAGATGATGCTGATGAGCGGGGTTTTCGCCTCTATGCAGTCTTGGGTAAAGTTAATACCTTGACTCCTGAGATTTTAGTGAGAATCGGAATTTTCGGACACTATAGCTTAATTAAAGCTAATTCTGTATTTGAAGATCCACATTTTATCACTGATGCTTACCAAAACTCCCTTAAACCTCGACTTTGAGTACGCAAATTCCACACCTCTCCTTCTCAAAGATTACTCTCACCTTCACTTATGGCTCGTTGGCTGTGGCGGCACTGGCTCTTATGTAGCTGAAAGTTTAGCACGATTAGCTTACGTTTTCAAACAAGTTGGGAAAAATGTCAATATTACCTTTGTAGATCCCGATATTGTGGAAGGGAAAAATTTGGGGAGGCAGAGATTTTGTCAATCTGAACTTGGACTGAATAAAGCCACTACTCTTGCCTTGCGTTACAATCTTACCTGGGGGCTAGAAATTAGTGCAATTCCTGACTATTTTGACCCCAAATTGGTAAAATCATACTGGAATGATTTGGTAATTATCATTGGCTGCGTTGACAATAGTGCTGCTCGCCGTTCCTTGGGCAAAACGCTAGAGAATAACCGCCACGCTGAGATTCCTAGAATCTGGTATCTTGATGCTGGCAATAACTTTGATAGCGGTCAAATTCTACTGGGCAGCCATAATAGCCTTGAAGAGCTAACTCCGCACCTGGATAAGTTCAAGAAAACAGGCATTATGGGAGCGCTTCCCTCTCCTGTTTTACAATGCCCCAATTTGATAGAATTGCGACCTGAAGAATTGGGAAATACCCATTTATCTTGTGCTGAGTTGGCTAATCTTAACGCTCAGAGTCTCACAATTAATCAAACAATTGCCTCAATCGTTACTGACTATCTATTCCGCCTCAGTTTGACAAAGGACTTGCGTAATTTTGCCACTTTCCTTAACCTTAAATCTGGTTCTATGCGCTCAGAATTTATCAGTTGTTCATCTCTCATAAAGTTTAGTTGTACTTGATACAAATCCTGGTTAGCTACACCTAACGGGATAACAACCCCGTCAAAAGCTTGATAAAATCAAGGACATAGCCCTCATACCCATCTGAAAAATCTGAGAGAGTAGAGGGGAGGGTAAAGGTTGAACAATACACCTTTACCCTCCCCTTCCCCTTCCCTTTATTTTGCTAACTTTATTAAGATTTTTTTTGGTTTAATACTGTGTTGAGTTGTAGCGTTTCGTGTAGGCATCGTCGGCAAAGGATTGAATCAGCTCAATCTGACTAGGATTGACTGTAATTTCCCAGACCTTGACTCGCTCAGGCACTGTCCAAGTTGCTTTCTTTTCATAGAGCCTCACGATACGCGGGAAACTCAGGTGCTTCAGCCCTGAGAGTAGTCAATACTAGGAGAGTTACCATTTTGAGTAATTGATGCAAGGCTTTTTTCGGAAATTTCAGAGTGTTCTGTATCTTGTATTGCAGTGAGATCGCTACTGCTGCCATTCTCTAAAATTCCTGTATTTGTTAAGTATTCTTCTAAGATGGGAATTAGAGAGCGATACCACTTTATTTGAGAACCACTCCATTTGTTTGTTGTTGAAGTAGCCAGCAAGGAAATACCATGAGCTGAGCCGGCTTGTGTCAGTATCCAAATTCGCTTGGCTTCATTACGCTCTTGATACCCCAATGAAACTAGAGCTTTGTTGACTAAATCTGGCTTGATTTTGCACTCTAAGTTATCTGTGAGTATTGCTGCTAGTTCCGTTACTGTCATCCCAACTTCTGTCAAAGGGGAAGCTGCACCAATCAGTTGTTTTGCCGTCTCTGCTACCCCTTTGAGTTCTGGGTACATAGAGGCCAGCGAGTTGAATTTAAACTGGGCGATCGCGGACGCACTCAGTCCGGTATCTTGTAGCCAAGCTACCAAGTGGTCTATCGTCTCTATGGCGGCAGCAATTTTTTCAGAAGTGGGCATCTTTGCTCGCTTAGTTTTCCATATCGTGATCTTGACAGCATGGCGATATATCTAGCGGGACTTAAACAAATTTAAAGCCTAAATAAAGCCTAAATTTGCTTTATATGCACCAAAGATGCTAGCGAAAACTAGAAAGTTTTAGGCTTCTGTTCGAGAAGATACCCCCTAACGGGAGAAGTTGAAAAAAAATTAACTTCTCAAAGGTTATGGACTCTAACACCGCTTTAATCGGTCTCTCAAATATTTGCTCTAAATCTGACAACACTCCCCCCAGTGAAGTTAAAGAAGTGGTAGCGGTAATTTTCCCTTTTCTCACTCCGCATCCTTCCGATCAACTTCCCTTTAAAGTAGGCGATATCATCAAAACTGGTAAGCATTACGGTACTGTCACTTCTCTAAATCAAACCGATCGACCTGTAAGAATTACCTGGGATGCTAGTAACAGCGAAGACAGCTTTTCTTGGAATTATACACTTGATGAAATTCGTGTCCTCAAAATCTCCCTTGTGCCTCAGTTTATTCCTCAAAAAACTACTGGAGAACTTCCAGCTTGCACAACCATCGTACTTGCTAATTCGCAACAGGTACAATTCAGTAACACAACTATTTTCCAAGTAGAATCGCTGACTGAACACCACATTTTCATCTCGACTCTCGACCAATCTTATCTCTTTCCCATTAACTTGTTTCCAGGCTTCCCGACAAGTTGTACCATAGATATTCCTGCACCTCAGCAGTTAAAAGTCGCTCGCAGTTTGTCTGTTGCTGACCTCAAAATCCGAGCTAAGACGTATTTAGCTCTCGAAATACCCGACAACTTCTTAGAATTCGCTATGCCAATTCAAAAACAGCAATTCAAAGAAAAACTGGCTCGACAATTGAGCGAAGAAAATTACGAACTTCTCGACTTTAACATAGCTTGGGAAGAAACCTGGAAGCAGCACCTAGAAAACCTAGCCAAGAAACAAGGATTATACGGATTTAAAGAGGGAGATTACATTTTAAAATGCCGAGAAGGAGTTCAACAAAGGGGGACAGTCCAACGCTTGAACGTTGAAAATCTACGTCCATTCCAAATCGAGTGGAACAGCGGAGAAATCCAAAATTACAGTTTGACCGAACTCAAAGGTTTGGGTATAGCTCGTATCGAATCTATTGTTAAATTATCCCCCAATGTGGCTTATCAGATTAGCGAAGACGGCTCCTACTTTAGAGCTTGGATTGGGTTCCGTACTAAAGCGTTAGCTAAGGCTTGGCTAATACCTGTCAAAAAGCTAGTCGGCTACCTTAGCAACTTAATTGATTGCCAAGTTCCAGATATTCAACATACAGGCTCTAAATACGAATACGCTGTAGAATCTCCCCGGCATAAAACTTTAAGTAAGCGCTTAGAAACTCTCCGAAAAGTTGCTGAATTTGATTTAGAAAAGATGCCAAGATGATGGAACAAATGGGAAATCAAATATAATTGGCTAGTTTATGACAGTGTAAATGCGATAAACAACTCTGTTACTAATCCAAAATATAAATTGCCTAATGGCATAAAATGTTGATTTTTTCTAGTCGTAAATATCAACTCAAGGAACAATCTTTGAGTTTGAGTGCTATTCAATTCACCCTTGACCCTACAATTCCAGGATCGCATGAACAAAACAGTAATGATTTCCGGTAGTCGTTCCATTAATGAATTGCCTTTAGGAGCAATCGCATCTCTCAATCGCATCATTGAACTAGGATTTGAAGTTATAGTCGGTGATGCTTCTGGTATTGATAGCTTAGTTCAGCAGTATTTGCAGTCTAAGAATTACCAGAAAGTCTTGGTTTACTATGCCTTATTTAGCGGCAATGGCAAACCTAGGAATACTTTTGGTTATCCCACCATTGGCATTCCCGGAAACTATAGCGCTCGCGACATCCAAATGTGTTCGCATTGTGATTACGGACTAGCCATCTGGGACGGACAAAGCAAAGGAACAGTAGCTAATATCAAGCGAGTTAAGAAGACCAAAGTTGTTATTGTTTAAAAACCAACAACCACTGTTCATATTATTAATCAACAAATAAATCAGCGATCGCCCTCTAGTGTACCAGAGCGCTATCGCCTTTTTTTTGTTGATTTAACCTGCTTCGTGAAACAGTCTTGCACTCAAGCTAACGCTTATTAGGGAGGCGATAGAGTTATTATCTAGCACTAATAATGATTCAAACCTTACTAGAACGACCGCAGGAATTTAAACAAATTCCCTTCACTCTCAAACCACAACAGCAGCAAACACTCGACAAATTGAGAACATTTGCAAGCAGCACTGAGTCATTCTTTTTGCTCTGCGGTTATGCAGGCACAGGAAAAAGCACACTTATTTTTCTTCTAATCAAAGAACTCTTGGCTCAAAGCAAGCGCATTGTCCTCACTGCACCTACTAACAAAGCCGTCGGTATTCTCAGAAAAATGGCAGCCTCTCAAGGTATTTTCGGAGTAGACTTTCTGACAATACACCAACTTTTAGGCTTAGGCATAGTTCGCAAAGAACAAGAGAAAGTCTTAGAACAGACAAGCTGTTGTTACCTCCACCTCTACGATATCATTTTTCTTGACGAATGTTCGATGGTTGGAACTCAATTATGGTCTTGGATTGAGCGTAGATTTGAACGTACCCTGTTCAACCACCGCAAATTAATTCTCATGGGCGACCCAGCTCAGCTTAACCCCGTCGGAGAAAAACGCTCGCCTGTCTTCAGCATTACCAATAAAACTATGCTAACCGAAGTTGTCAGGCAAGCTGGAGAAAGTCCCGTCCTCGACTTCATCACCGAATGCCGTTCTTGTGTCAAGAATAAAACCGATATGTTCTTGCCACATTCTACCTACACTCAAGGGAACAAATCTAACGGTGCATTCAAAGTTAAGCCAGAAACACTCCTGCAATACGCCCTCAAAACCATCAAGCGCGAATTCACTTCCAACCCTGACTGCTTTCGGATTCTGTGCTGGACAAACAAGCAAGTCAACTATTACAATCAGGCCCTCCGAGAACAAGTTTACGGTCAAACAGCCCCCAGATTCATACCGGGAGAAAGGCTGATTACTAAGAAACCAATCATGGCCCCTGATGGTAAGACCGTTATTTTGCCCACTTCAACTGAATTTACCATTAAAGAAGTTGAAACGAGCCAACACTACGGCTATCGAGTATGGCTTTTAAAGATTGTGACCGATGACGGTTTATTTCGGCAAATCTTTGTGCTGCATGAATCCGAAAATAAACGCTACCAGGCTGAACTTAAGGAAAAACTCAAGAGTGCCAAGCGCAGCGGATTTTTATGGCGCAAGTATTATTGGTTTAAGGACGACATATTTGCCGAAATTGACAATTGCTTTGCCCTGACTATTCACAATTCTCAAGGCAGCACTTTTGATGAAGTGGGTTTGGACATTAATGACATTTTGACTCGGCTATTGGTGGGAAAAGAAATGAGCAGCAAACAGAAACTTAAAGAATACCACCGCCTCTTGTATGTCGGAACGAGTCGCTGCCGCCAACGGATACTATTTGTTCCTCCAATTTCATCCCGAGTTCAACTTGCATTAGGATACTTAACTAAATCTGGTTCAAGTAACTTTTGATGATAGGCAGTAGAAAGTAGGGAGAAAATAGCAATAAATCGGTTTGTGAAAAAGGCGACATCTCACTTAGAATAATATATCAGTAGGGCGAAGCATGACCTCCGTAAATATAAGACGTTCACCAATAACTTATATGCCGGAATGCTTCGCTCTCTTTTTTTCGACAAGATGCACTCCCAAAAACTGCTACTTAGATTACGATTTTATTAATCAACAAGCTCAAATTTATCATCCTAAAATAAAGGTTGATTATTACCTTTAATTGTTAAAAAATAATTACAATAATCCACCTGCTCTCAACCATATTGGTTCCACTCTTTCCACACTTCGACTCTCTTTTTTCAGCCACCGCTCGCGAGTGCTGCTACCGCAGCGGCAAATCGAACTTCTGACACACAACTAATTATGGCAAAATCTAGACTTACAGAAACACCCCCTCAGCAAAAAGTAGTACAGAGAGCAACCAAGAAAAAACGATCTCCTGAAACAGCGACTAATTCCGCTAAGGCTGAAAAATCTGTTACAAAAATCACAAAAGGTTCTTCAACTTCTGAACCGGAAACAGCACTTTCAGAACAAGTAGAACCCTCTGAAAAATCCACAGAATATACACCAGTTTCAGCCACAGATGCTTCTGATTTAGGAGCTAAATCAAACGATGAGACATTGCCGGAGCCTTCTCCTTCCCCTTCCCCTTCAATCGTTGAATTTGCCTGTGATGCCAGAGAATTAAATGATTACATCCAAACTCTCAAAAGCAGCATTTATAGCAATAACAACCATGTCATTTTATCCAATATTCTCATAGAAGCAGATGCCGCAACTAGACAATTGCATTTAACTGCTTATAACCTGGAATTTGGGATACAAGCGAGTTTTGAAGCTAATATCAATCAATCTGGAAAGCTCACTCTCCCTGCAACCATACTCGCAGACATTCTCGGAAAATTTCCGAAAAGTCGCGTTACCTTAAAGAGTTCTTGGGAAATTATCAAAGGAAGTGACGTTCCATCAGTCAGTGCCACTCTGACTGCATCAAGGAGCAAGCACGTCATTCGTGGGCTAACTGCGGACGAATTCCCTGCTATCAAGAGCCTTGAACAAAAACTTGTGACCATTCCTGCTAGCGTGTTAATTGCTGTCCTCAAAGCCAGCTTATTTGCTGTAAGTTCTGAAGAAACCAAACGTATCTTAACTGGAGCTAACTTTCAACTAAGCCACGACGCAGAAAGGGGACTTTCTCAATTGAGAGTTTGGACAACAGACGGACATCGGATAGCAATGGTTGTAGGATTCAGTGAAAGCAGTGATTCCGATATTTTGAACACTCGAAACGTGCAATTTACAGTACCCACTAAGGTACTCCGGGTATTAGAGCGGACTTTGAATCCCACTGACAGAGTAGCTATTTACTATGAGACTGAGCCTGACAATAGCAATAACTTTGTTGCTTTTGAGTGGAACAATTGGCGGCTGACAGCGCAGTTATTAGAAGGAAAATACCCGAAGTGCGACCAGATTATTGCTCCTTATCGGCATGAACTTAGCCATCAAATTGTGGTAGAGAAGCTCAGCTTTTTAAAAGCCTTAGAGCGGTTAGCTTCTCACAGCGATAAGTCCCATGTTACAGCAATTTTTGAATTCGATTTAGATAGTCAACAAGTGCGAATTTCACTAAATAATACTCTCAGTTCTGGTACTGAGATAGTTGATGCCAAACTATTCGGTTGTGACTTTCGGATCAAGTGCGACATCCGCTATTTAATTGATACAGTTAAAGCTGTTTCTAGTTCGGATTTGCGGATGTTAATGGCAACTCCTACGGCTCCCATACTGATTGCACCGTTTGGAATACCAGCGTCGGGTACAGAGGCTTTAGAGTGCGAATACATTATCGCTCCGCAAGAATAAAAGGTGGGGAGCGGCATCTAAATTTGATGCCCTCTCCTGCCCCAATTCGGAGCCTATTACTGTATAAATTAGGATAATTTAAATTCCTATTTTAACATAAAAATTATCTACAAGTGTGTTCAATACTGTCGCACCAACAACTTATATTAATACTAATTATCAAGACTCATGCAATAGTAGCCGTAGGGTGTGTCGCCATTAAAAATTCCTAATTTAGACAAACAATCTCACAGAGCCGCACCTGACAAACAGAGCCCACAAACAAAGCTAACAATTCTGTAGCAAGATTTTTGAGAAATGGCATAACTTCAGGCATGCCTCCCCTATCGGGGAATAGTTACCAGAAGTATTCTAACGACTCAAAATGTACCAACCACTGCACCTCAAATACCGCCCCAAAAACCTACAAGAATTAGTGGGTCAAGACACCATCAAAACAACCTTGACCAATGCCATCACCTCCGACAAAATTGCTCAAGCTTACCTATTTACTGGCCCCAGAGGAACAGGCAAAACTTCAACCGCTCGCATTCTTGCTAAATCCCTCAATTGTTTGAATAGCAAAAAGCCAACCGCCACTCCTTGCGGAGAATGTTCAAGCTGCAAAACCATTGACTCCTGTTCAAGCTTAGACGTAACTGAAATCGATGCGGCCTCTCACAATGGCGTGGATGATGCCAGAGAATTAATACAACACAGCAACTTTGCGCCAGCGATGAGCCCTTACCGCATCTGGATTTTAGACGAGTGCCACCAACTCAGTACCAGCGCTCAAAATGCTCTCCTCAAATGCCTTGAAGAACCTCCGGCTCATGTGGTGTTTATTCTCTGTACGACTGAAGCACATAAAGTCCTGCCGACAATTATCTCCCGCTGCCAAACTTTTAACTTCCGAGCCTTGTCAGTTGATGCTATTATCGGACAATTGCACAAAATTAGCTCCACTGAATCTATTGAGATCGCAAGTGAGGCGATGCGGGCGATCGCTCGTACCTGTGACGGGGGGTTAAGAGATGCTCTACAATTACTTTCTCAGCTTTCACTGCTAAACTCAGAGATTACCCTAACTCAAGTTGCAGAAGTATCTGGCAGTATCAGCGAGCAAGAGTCGATCGCCCTTCTCAAAGCCATTCATTCTGGCGATACCCTAAGCGTACTGCAATCTTCGAGAACGCTCATTGACAGCGGCAAAACCCCTAAACTTATTCTCAGCAGCTTGCTAGCAGCAATGAGAGATTTGCTCATTGTCAAATCAACGCGCCACTGCCAGAATTTAATTGCAGGGCCAGTAGGCTACTCACAACTGCGATCGCTCGCTCTTCATCTCGATTTTGAAACAATTGATGCGGCTTGTACACAATTGCAAAAATCAGAATTTCAATTGAGAACTAGCACCAATGCTGCTACTTGGTTAGAAGTCTGTCTGCTGAACTTGATGCTGTCAAGCAAACCCGCTGCCCCCGAAACGCGATTGCCGGCAACTTTCCCATCTAATCAGCCTGACAATTTTGATAAAAGTCCTCAAAAAATAGAGGCAGATTCTCCTGACTTTGAGACAACTTGGGCGCAAGTAGTAGCAGCAGCGAAACCAGGCAATCGTAGCCTCTTAAACCGCGCTCAAATTGCCGAACTTTCGGCTGATTCATGTGTGTTAGCAGTAGAAAGAAAATACGCGAATAAGTTTCAGAGTCACCTTGAATCCGTGCAGCGGATCGTTACTAAAGCTTTAGGCCGCTCTGTTACTGTAACTGTCAAACAACAGGAAGAGTTAGCAGCATGATTAGCATCCTAATTGGGAATGATACCTACGCAATTGAACGAGAAGTTGAAAAGTTTAAGACTCAAACTCATCCTCTCTGGCGAGATTTCAACATCCACCGCTTCGATGCTTCTTCCCTGGATGCAGCCCTCTCTGCTGCTGCTTCAGTTCCTTTCGGCGGTGGAAACAAACTTATTGTCGTTGAAAATTGCGATTTCAAGCAATTTGGAGAAATGGGGCTAGAATTGCTGCAAATTTTGCCCCAATTACCTGTTACAACGCACTTAGTCTTCACTGCTGCTGTTATCGACAAACGGCTCAAGGTAGTCAAGCATTTGTTGCAGTTTGGTAACCTCAAGGAGTTTACTCTCATTCCTCCTTGGCGTACCGATTTGATTGAAAGTGCGATCGCTGCTACTGCTAAACAGATGAATCTCTCAATTGCCCGAGATGCTGGCAGTTATCTAGCGGTAGCGATTGGCAACGATTCTGCTAGAAGAGTCAGTGAACTAGAGAAATTAGCCATTTATGCAGCAGGCGCTCGCATTACGAAAGAAGCTGCTAAAATCCTCGTTCCAGCTACCACAGCCAACTGTTTTCAACTTGCCGAAGCTCTTTTAAAAGGTCAAGCAGTGGCGGCAATTAAGGTGCTTGATGAATTGCTATCTCGGGCAGAGTTTCCTTTAGCAATTATTGCCACTCTCCAAACTCAGTTTAAAACTTGGCTGTGGGTAAAAGCTACTATCAATTCCGACCAACAACGTTCTGATAGCGAAATTGCTAGTATGTGCGGAATTAGTAACCCGAAACGGCTGTATTTCCTTAAGCAGGAGGTTAAGGAAGTATCTGCGAACTCCTTAAGTCGATCGCTCTCCATTTTGTTTGATTTAGAAATTGCTCTCAAAACAGGAGATAAGCCTGACTCGATGTTGCCTGCTTTGCTCAGCATCACTCAACTCACTCACCTTAAATAACAGGAAAGCGCTGCCGAGTTAATTCGGCAGTCTTTCATTGACCGCTTCGATCGGTATTTTAGCGAGAATTAATCACGCGCTAACCACCAAATTAATGCTCCAACAGCGACTACTGGTGCTGCAATGCAATGGCGGGTGCGATCGCAACTGACATTACTATTCCTGTTAGGCGATCGCAATTAAAGCAAATATGCCCAAGAGTATTCCTAAGAAAAACTAAAGGACAGGCGATTCAAAATTTGGGGAAGACCAGCGATGAGACACAGAGCCGATGACTTGACGATTTTTTATATGTTATATTACAATCAGAAATAGTTTTCTTTATCTATATTTTAAGATTATGGAACCTTTATTGGCAGCCGCGTTAGCGTTAGGAACAGTCATGGGAACGAAAGCCTTAGAGAAAACAGGTGAAAAAATCGGTGAGATGTGTGTTGAAAAAACGCAACAATTTTTAACAAATCTTAACCAAGAAAGTCCCACTACAGTAACGGCAATTGAACATACACCCGATCGGCCTTTAAATTATAGTCAAGTCATTCCCGATATTCAAGCCGCAGCCGAAAAACGACCCGAATTATGGACACAAATTCAAGAGTTAGCGGAATTAGGGCAACAGGAACCTAAAATCAATCCCTATATTCAAAAAATTGAGACTCATCTCAGAGCTAACCCTTCTATTGTTAATAATAGTAAACTAGCTGATGAGATCAAACAGGTATTGCAAGGAAATACCTTTAATAACAGCACCTTAACCATTAATAATTGACTGAACTCGCCCGATGGGAACCGGGCAAAGTCGATTCCCAATATTGACTGGCACGAAGTCTGTCAAGAAGCTTTAGCAAAGCAACGACGACTAACAACAAATCCCCTCACCACTGGCAACGGGGTAGAGTTTGCTTTTGATGATATTTATATACCTCTGGGATTAGTTGAACGGGTAAAGAAGGAAAAACGCTCTGGGGAAGTTTCGCCAGAGGAAGGTTCCCAATTTTATCAGCCAGAAAAGGAGTATGAAGAAGTCACCCGCACCTATAAAAATGATGAGTTTTTCGCGCAAGTGCTGAAACAGGGGCAAAGTCCGAAAAGTCAAGGGCGCAGGTTAGCGGTGACGGGAGAGCCGGGGGCAGGAAAAACGACGCTGTTACAGAAAATTGCCCAATGGGTAGCGACAGAAACAGAGCAGGATGTGGCAATTTGGGTGTCTTTGGCAGATTTGCAGGGGCGAAGTGTTGAGGAGTATCTGTTGCAAAAGTGGCTTAAGGATGCTCTGGGTGCGGTGCGGGTAACGCCGGAAATGGAAGACGCGCTGGCGTTGTTGTTTAACAGTGGGCGAGTGTGGCTTTTGCTGGATGGAGTGGATGAAATGGCGGCGGGTGGCAACCCCCTGGCGACTGTTGCGGCTCAGATTACCGGATGGGTTGCCCAAGGGCGAGCGGTGCTGACTTGTCGCCAGAATGTTTGGGATGCGGGGAAAAATACCCTGGAAGGGTTTGATGTTTATCGCAATCTCGATTTTGACTACCCGGAGGGGGTGGGGCAATTTATTCAACGCTGGTTTGCGCGTCAAGGAGAGTTAGGGGAGCGGTTGCTGGCAGAATTAGCCCAAGCTGGAAAAGAGCGGATTCGGGATACGGTGCGAAATCCCCTGCGGTTGGCGCTGTTGTGTCGCGCTTGGCAAATTCGGCAGGGGGGTTTGCCGGAAACGAAGGCGGGGCTTTATGAGCAGTTTGCCGAGGCGCTGTATGTGTGGAAGCAGGAGGCTTTTCCCACGAAATCCAAGCAGCGACGGGAGTTGAATGCAGGGTTGGGAAGGTTGGCGCTGCGGGGGATGGAGCAATCTGAGTCTCGGTTTCGGTTAAGGGAAGGTTTGTTAACGGAGGTTTTGGGGGAAACTGATGAGCCTTTGTGTCGGTTGGCGTTGCAGTTGGGTTGGTTGAATTTGGTGGGGGTGGCGGTAGAAAATCCCGATGAGCGGGTTTATGCGTTTTATCATCCGACGTTTCAGGAGTATTTTGCAGCGTTGGCGGTGGATGATTGGGGTTATTTTTTGCATCATGGGCCAGATAATCCGAGTTTAGGTACTTATCGGATTTTTGAGAAGCAGTGGAAAGAGGTGATTTTGCTGTGGTTTGGGCGGGAGAATGTGCAGAAGGAGAAGAAAGAGGCGTTTATTGAAAAGTTGATTAATTTTGATGATGGTTGTGGCAGTTGGAATTATCGGAAAAGGTGGGGTTATCAGAAAGTGGATAGAGGTTTTTATGAGTATCGTGCTTATTTTTTCGGGGGGCTAATAATTCCTGAGTTTAAGGAGAGTCGTTTTGCTGATCTAATTGTTAGTCAAATTGTTAAATGGAGTTGCGTTCCTTTTATTGCAGCAATTAGACAAGGGGCAGAGGCAGTATTAGCAGAAACCGATAGGGAAAGAACGATCTCTCGTTTAATCCCACTGCTCGATAAAACTTATGATGAATATACCCGTAGGAGTGTTGCCAATATTTTAGGTGAAATAGCAGTGGGAAATGAGGAGGTAATCAACCGTTTAATCCAACTGCTCGATAAAACTTATGATGAATATACCCGTAGGAGTGTTGCCAATATTTTAGGTGAAATAGCAGTGGGAAATGAGGAGGTAATCAACCGTTTAATCTTACTGCTCGATGAAACTTATGATGAAGATACCCGTAGAAAAGTTACCGAGAGTTTGGGTAATATAGCAGTGGGAAATGAGGAGGTAATCAACCGTTTAATCTTACTGCTCGATGAAACTTATGATAAAGATACCCGTAGAAAAGTTACCGAGAGTTTGGGTAATATAGCAGTGGGAAATGAGGGAGCAATCAACCGTTTAATTCTACTGCTGGATGAAATTTCTGATTATTATACCCATGAGAGTGTTACCGAGAGTTTAGGTAAAATAGCAGTGGGAAATGAGGGGACGATTAACCGTTTAATCCTACTGCTGGATGAAACTTCTGGTTTTTATAACCGTGGGAGAGTTGCTGATATTTTGGGTAAAATCGCGGTAGGAAATGAGGGAGCGATCAACCGTTTAATCCTACTGCTCGATAAAACTTCTGATGAATATACCCGTCAGAGTGTTGCCGATATTTTTGCTAATATAGCAGTGGGAAATGAGGGGGCAATCAACCGTTTAATCCTGCTGTTGGATAAATATTCTCATTATAATACCCATGATAGTGTTGCCGATAGTTTGGGTAAAATAGCAGTGGCAAATGAGGAGGCAATCAACCGTTTAATCCTACTGTTGGAGGAAACTTCTGATGGATATACCCGTAGAAAAGTTGCTGATATTTTGGGTAATATAGCAGTGGGAAATGAGGAGGTAATCAACTGTTTAATCCTGCTGCTCAATGAAACTTCTGATAAATATATCCGTAGGGAAGTTGCCGATAGTTTGGGTAATATAGTAGTGGGAAATGAGGAGGTAATCAACCGTTTAATCCTGCTGCTCGATAAAACTTCTGATGAATATATCCGTCAGAGTGTTGCCAATATTTTTGCTAATATAGCAGTGGGAAATGAGGAGGTAATCAACCGTTTAATCCTAATGCTGGATGAAACTTCTGATGAAGATACCCGTCAGATAATTGCCAATAGTTTGGGTAATATAGCAGTGGGAAATGAGGGAACGATCAACCGTTTAATCCTACTGCTGGATGAAACTTCTGATGGATATACCCGTAGAAAAGTTGCTAATAGTTTGGGTAATATAGCAGTGGGAAATGAAGGGGCACTCAACCGTTTAATCCTACTGCTTGATGAAATTGACAAAAATAACCGTTGGAGAGTTGCCGAGAGTTTGGGTAAAATAGCAGTGGGAAATGAAGGGGCACTCAACCGTTTAATCCTACTGCTCGATAAATATTCTGATTATTATATCCGTAAGATAATTGCCGATAGTTTGGGTAATATAGCAGTGGGAAATGAGGAGGTAATCAACCGTTTGATCCTGCTGCTTAATGAAACTTCTGATTATTATATCCGTAAGATAATTGCCGAGAGTTTGGGTAATATAGCAGTGGGAAATGAGGGGGCGATCAACCGTTTAATCCAACTGCTGGATGAAACTTCTGATGAAGATACCCGTCAGAGAATTGCCAATAGTTTGGGTAAAATTATTGCAACTAAACAGCAATATAACCAAGTGGTTTCTGCCCTGAAATTTAATTTAACCTCAAGATTTTTCTACCATAAGGAATTTTTCTACCAAATTACTTGGTATTGCTCCCAAAACCTCACTTATCCAGAATTCTATATGGCATGGCATAGTGAAAAAAGCAACATCTGGAAAATTTTATGGAAACACTTAAATCGCCCCATATTTTAATACCAAACTTACCCCTACCTCTCAACATTCAATCTCTAGCCGATGAAACAGAACCCAGCACTATTTGTCAAGAACTTTGCACCCTAATTTACTCCCTCGCACTTCCCGATACAGACATCCCCACTGTTAGCAACTTTGCCCAACTCAAACAACAGATTATCACCGTAAAACGCCAACTGCAAAAACCCCACCTTGCCCTAATTCTACACGACTGTTACCCTCATCCCCCACTCCTCACCTGCTATCGCAAAATCGCCGATACTAAACTGGGTTTGCACATTATCTGGATAACCGATGAACCCCTCGAAGCACCTCTGCGCGGTTTTCCCCCCAGTCAGGATAATTTGTTAGGAGTAATTCAAACTTGGTTAGAGGAATTTTAGGGAAGAAACCGGGTTTCTCACATTAATTTATTTAATCACCCGAAAAGTTAGATTAATTCTGGGCTGAGTCGATTTAGCCGTTTTCGGGACATGATGCTGCCAAAACTTCTGAGTACCACTCCCCATCACCAAAAAATCACCATCACTTAAATTCAGTTCAATTTTGTTTTGATGATCGTCCCTACGTCTAAAGATAAAACGCCTGGTTTCTCCCAAGCTGAGAGAACCAATTACCGAACCTTTGGCTAAGTCCTTTTCATCATCACTATGCCAGCCGATATAATCTTGACCATTGCGATATAAATTCAGCATAACTCCATTAAACTGAGTATTAACTAAAGGCTCGATTTTTTCTTTGATTTGTAATAGCGGTTCATTCCAGGGTAAGGGCTGCATGGTCACACCGGAATAGGTATAAGCCTGAGTTCCATAATAAGCGGTTAACCGAGGCTGAAGCACCGATTTGCCAAAGATTTTTATCGGTTCTTCTTTCCAGGCTATTTGATTCAATAATTCGGTAAAGAGTTGCTGACTTTCTGGAGGTTGAAATAGGCCGGGATAGAAAATTACTTCGGCATTATTCAGTTCTAGGTTTTGCTCCTGGGAATTTGAATTGATATTAGGCATGGGATTATCCTTAGAAACCGGGTTTCTTGAAGAAACCCGGTTTTCTGTAAATCATCAATCAGCTATATCTATATTATAGTATTAATTGGCTAAAATGACAATGATTTCATCACTTCCACTATCGGGCTAATCAGCTTCCAAGTGGCTACCCCAAAATCAGGGAATGAAAGTCAATCTAAAATCTAAAATCTAAAATCGATTGACTGGCTAATAAATGACCTTTTGGCAGAATGAATAAAATAACCTTTCAGTGGGATGAGCAAAAAAACAAAATTAATCAACAAATGGAACCGGAATACGATCTGTCAAAAATGAAAAAAAGACCGAATCCTTTTGCTAAACAGTTAAAAAAACAGATCGCGATTTCTCTGGGAATTGATGTGATTGAATATTTTGAAACAATGGCTCAGGAAAAAGGTATATCTTCCCAGGAACTAATTAATCTTTATTTGCAAGACTGCGTTGTTTCTAAGCGTAAATTATCTCTGAATTAGCGACCGGGTGCGATCGCTTGCGGATGATGAGGTATAATAGTAGCATTAGATATTTCTCAACACATTGTTGAGCGTGAAAACACGCCGCATCATAGTTGGGAGATTTCCTCGCTCGTAATTCCCGCAAAGCCGTAGTAAAATCCCCTTCAGCTTTATCAACCCATTCAACTGTTAGCGGATTCATAAATCACCTTTCCTTTTTCTATAATTTCTCGCAAGAAAAAATCATTCCAGGCTAGGCGTTGCTCAATCTCTACAGGAGTTCGCACTAACAAATCTATGGCAAACTTTGGTTGAACTTTATTTAAAATTTCCCAAGTTTTGCGAAAATTGCTCCCTTTGTATGGCAAAATCACTAGCATATCTACATCCGAGTCATTTTGAGGGTTTCCATAAGCATAGGAGCCAAATAAAATAATTTTTTCTGGCTGAAATTCATTGACAATAGCCTGACTTAATTGCATGATGTTCTCCCTTTCTATCATACTCAATAAATGCTCCTTTATTGATTTTTTTGTAATTAAGACCAGTCTCAAATAGGAATAAATTGCATTTAGTTTAATCAATTAAATTTATTCTAGCATAATTGTAAAGTCTGTCAAGATCGTCTTAACTCTAAAAGGTTGTAACTCCTACCAAAAGCAGTCCGACTCCCAGTTGGTTTTTTTATTAATTTCCTCTCTCGTTCTTTTTCCTACCTATCGGTAGTAAGAGAGAAAAGATTCATTCTTAGAGTGACCAATGCCTCCCAATTATATCAACCTTCTTTCCCAACTAATAGCCAGACATGATTTTCACCAAAATAACTTCCCAGAAGCAAGCCACTTGCAGCCAACTGCAACAGCCGATTTGTGTGAGTTTTTAGGCGAAGAGGTTATTTATCAGACAATCGCGACTGCTACAACTCCTAAGCTCTACAAAATTCCTCAAGACTTGCCGCCTTCAATAATTTCTGCTTTGCACAGCCAAGGCATTCAACAGCTTTATTCGCACCAAATTAAAACACTCAAAGCCGTGCGCCAGGGCAAAGATGTCATCCTCAGCACAGCAACAGCTTCTGGCAAATCTTTAAGTGCGTACTTGCCTATTTTAGAGGGCATTCTCCAACATCAATTTACTGCACTCTCTATTTATGGCTTGAAAGCTTTAACAGCCGACCAAAGTCAAAAACTTGCCGATTTGCTCCAACTGATTCCTGAGCCTGCGCGCCCGCGCCTTGCCCTTCTAACTGGAGATACTCCTCCCAAAACCCGAGAACAATTATTAGCTGCAAATCCCAGCATAATCAGCGCCACACCAGAGTTAATTCACTATGCGCTGAAAGGCGTTCACTGGAGTCAGCCTTGGCAGCACTTTTTAAGTCGCCTCCGCTATATTGTCCTAGATGAAGCTCACACTTTTAACGGAGTTTACGGAGCTAACATGGCTAGCTTAATTCGCCGATTAAAATTGGCAGTAGACGAGCGCGGAGGTTGTTCTCAAAAACTGCAATTCCTGATGTTGAGTGCTACCGTTGGCAATCCCGTTAAATTAGCGAAGTTACTATCTGGTAGAAGTCGAAAGCGAAATATCAATGAACCCGAGCGGTTAGTTTGGATTAACTCTAGCGGAGCTGCTGTCCCAGAACGGCAATTAATTGTTACTAAACCGACTCATGATGCTAATTCAGATGTTGCTCGCATCATTATGTTTTTGTTGCAGCAAGGGCAAAGCGGAATTTGCTTCGGTAACGGCAGACAAGCAATTAAGAACTTGTGGGCAACTTTTAAGCAAGAAGCTGTAACTCAAACTAACTCGGGAATTGAGTCGCAAGTAGCAATTTTCTACGGCAGTTTAACAAGCGAGCGCCGCATGGAAATTATTAACTCTTTGCAGTCAGGAACAGTTAAGTGTATCCTCAGCACTAGCGCTCTCGAAGCAGGAATTGATTTACCTCAACTTGACTTTGCTATTATTAGTGGATGGCCGGGAAGCTTGCAAGCTTTTAGGCAGAGGGCTGGCAGGGCTGGTCGCGCAAACTCCGGTTTAATTGTCTTCATTCCTATTGCACAATCACCTTTGGATAACTATTTTGCCGAGCGCCCTGAATTGTTGGTGTCAGCCGAATCTGAATTGGTGAGCTTTAATGCCAATTATCCCATAGATATTGCCAAACATTTGATGTGCGCGGCTGTCGAAACAGGCATTCCTGCCAGTAAGCTCAAGCACTACTTTGGCAAGAGCGCTCCTCAAATTGCAACGGCTTTAATTGAGCAAGGTGTTCTTCACAGAAGCCGGGATAAATTATGGGCTAAGGGCTTTCCCCATAAAGATGTAAACTTTCGAGGGGGAACGGGTTCTAGCACGATACAACTGGTGGATGCGGAGACTCAAGAAGAGATTGAACTCCTCAGTGCGGAGATTGCTTATCGAGAGGTATTTCCTGGTGCTATTTACCGCACGCAAAACTCAGACGGCTGTTTGGTGACTTATACTTCGCGCTCACTCTTGAATGGCAAAGCTATTTTGCAAAACACCCCTGAAACTCGACTGTTTACTGTAGCGATTAGCCACACTCATACCAGCCTCAAGCAGAATTTGAGTTTGCCTCAACAAATCCCGTTGGTCATTCCAGAAGTTGAAGGAAATGTTCAAACCAATTCAACGGATAGTAAGGCAATTCCAGCTCAAGCTATTCTGGAACTGGTTTGGGGAGAAATTAGCCAACTCGTCACTGGTTATCAATTATTAACTCGCAATTACGAGTTAACTTGTCTCAATAGAAAGTGTGTCAATTACAAAGAGCATTTACCAAAATGTACTGCCTGTCCTGTTTGTGGCAAGAGAACTCGCTCTGCTGAGCTAACATCGGTTCTTAATGAGGTAAACTTTGAGCAACCTTACGAAATAAAATTTGCGACTCCTGTACTGCAAATTAGTTTTAATTCCCCGGTTGAATGTTATCTGCAACAGGTAGTAACAGCTACTCGCCAGGAATTGCTTCAATCTCAACAGCAGATGGAGCCCGGATATCAGCAGTTGTGGGAGTACCCCGCGAATTTGTTGGCTATTCACAGTTTCGGCCATCAAATTTTAGCAGCTTTACCTCTGACTATTTTGGCTTCACCTAATGATGTGAATTTTCTAGTAGAGAAGAGAGGTGCAAATGACTATGCAGGACTCTTTTACGATTTAGCAGAAGGAGGTTCGGGAACCTCGGAAGCTATTTTTCGTTCTCTCCCTCAATTAGCTCATGCGGCTGCTGAGTTAGCCCGCAGTTGTTCTTGCAGTTCTGGCTGTCCTAAATGTTTGATTCAGTCGGGATGCCCTGATGGTAACAAAGCTTTACTCAAGCAGGTGGGGCTGCTGCTGTGCGAAGCATTTTAAGAAAGGGGAAGGGGAAGGGGAAGGGGAAGGATAGAAAAAGCTAATTATTTGGGGAGGTAAAAGGGGGTAGAAGGGAAAACAATAACCTGTTTTCCCTTTTATTACCTCTAAACATTTACATTTAGTTGCAAATACTTTTCCAAAAATTAATATATTTTTTTTGCTTCTCTCTCACTCTTATACATTTGGTTTAATAAATAAAAGCAAAATTTAATCTGTCCTTTATCGTCTCCTTCCCCTTCCCCTTCCCCTTCACCTTCTTAAAATGTGCGAACCGCTACTGCGGTTTTTAGAGGTGCATTTTTCAGACTTGTACTCGTCAGGAACCTCAGCCTAAAGGCATGAGGCTTGCCGGAAAAATCCAGTAAGCCATTCTGACCAGCCACAGTCTTAACTGACTACATTTCGAGAGTCACGACACCCTTAGATGCGTGCTAGTCTTCTGCTCTGTCGCTAACAATTAAACAGTTTTACGGTCACTGAAACAGTGTTGTTAGCTTAACAAGCTCTTGAAATATTGGCGAAGCAAACATTACCCCGCAAGGGAGAATTTCATGCAAAACTATACCTTTGTACTGGATCCAAATAAACAACCACTACATCCCGTTCATCCTGCCGTGGCTAGAAGATTACTCTCGAATGGCGAAGCTGCGGTCTTCCGTAGATACCCATTTACCATCATTCTTAAACGTGCTGTCAATACAACTGAACAGTCGATGGCGTTCCGCCCCGCAAGCTACGAGATCAAACTCGATCCCGGTAGTAAAACTACGGGAATTGCGCTACTAAAAGGTGAAAATATCATCTTCGTAGGTGAGCTAAATCACAGAGGACAAGCAATTAAAGCTAGCTTGGATTCTCGTCGTGCTATCCGTAGAAGTCGTCGAGCTAGACATACCCGCTACCGTCAAGCGCGTTTCCTAAATCGCATTCGTCCGAAAGGTTGGCTAGCTCCTAGCTTAAAACATCGAGTAGATACTACGCTGACCTGGGTCAACAAATTCATCAAATTTGCACCCGTAAATAGTATTGCGATGGAGTTAGTTCGATTCGACCTTCAACAACTAGAGAAACCTGAAATTTCTGGGGTCGAATATCAGCAAGGCGAATTACTTGGGTACGAAATCAGAGAATATCTGCTCAACAAATGGGAGAGAAAATGTACTTACTGCAAGGTAGAAAATATTCCTTTGCAGGTAGAGCACATTCATCCCAAGGCAAAAGGAGGTAGCAATCGAATCTCTAATCTGTGTCTAGCTTGCGAAAAATGTAATCTCAAGAAAGGTACTCAAGATATTAACGACTTCCTTTTAAAGAAGCCAGATTTGCTCAAGCAAATTATGGCACAAGTCAAACAACCACTCAAAGATGCTACCGCCGTCAACTCAACCCGTTGGGCATTGTTTAATCAACTCAAGCTAACGGGATTACCTGTTACGACGGGTTCCGGCGGGCAGACAAAATACAATCGCACTCGATTAGAGTTGCCCAAAACTCATTATTTTGACGCTGCTTGTGTTGGCAAGGTTGATAAATTAATTGTGTTAACCACTCAACCATTGTTAATCAAGGCCAACGGTCACGGCACTCGACAAATGTGCCGCACTGATAAATTTGGTTTTCCATCTCGTTATGTACCTCGTGACAAATTTGTCAAAGGTTTTCAAACTGGCGACCTTGTTAAAGCAGTAGTAACCAGGGGAAAGAAAGTTGGTCAATATATTGGTCGAGTGGCTGTTCGCAGCAGTGGCTCTTTCAATATTTCGGCAAAAGAATTGGTACAAGGTATTAGCCATAAATACTGTCAGACTCTTCAGAGGAAAGATGGATATTCATACCAATTTTAACTCAAGTAAAGCCGTCTTTTAAGACGGGGTTTCTACCCATTATTTTGATGAAAAATAAGCTTGTCTTGCCAATCATTAACTCCAAAATTAGAGAGTCAACGCTGTTACATTTCAGAAATCAACCCTATAAACCAAAGAAAAAGCAAGCTTTAATCCCCAACCTCACACGAGATTTAAAGCATGGCTGGCTTTTAACAATTCTCGCACAAATAGACCGATGTTTGTGGGGAAGGTGGGATTATTGGGCTTTGTGTCAAGCTGTCCCTAGTCATGCCTGGATGCGGTGGAAGATGGAGCCAATGCTAGCCATTCTGGAGAACAGAAAACCAGAAATTTTACCCAAATTTGTAATTGAGGAAACTTTGCCAGCAGAACCGATTCCCCAAATTGAATGGCAGCATTCTCCTACCGCAGAAGCCATGTTAGATAATAGCCTCAATTGCATTCCCAAACATGGAGAATGGAAAACTTGGTCAGCTTGGGACTATTTGGAGTTTTTCTTGGACTGGGTTTTGTTCGCATTCGGACATCCAGCTTACAAGATTTTACCCAAAGAACCCGCCGACTGTGAAGGTGCATCAATGCGCCTTTATCAGATGTTTGACCTGTCAATTCTCATGCTATATCCTGAAGATTATATGGGCAGACTGCTACCCCAAATCTGCGGAAAGACTGCTCAAAAAAGTTCAGGATTTTATCCGACACCCTTAGCTTTGTGTCAGTTCATATCTAAGTTAGTCAGTGGTGATAAAACAGAGCGAATTTCCAGCTTCAATGAACCTGCGTGCGGTACGGGTGCTTTAATGTTAACACAGTCGAATTACTGTCTGAGCGGTATCGGTCAAGATATAGACCCTACTCTGTTAAAATGCGCTTTGTTTCAGTTTTATATGTTTTCACCTTGGCTGGCTGTTCCGATTTGGTGGTTGGGTCAAACTGATTTGCTCCTTGGCAATACTTTAAGTAGCGATCGACCTCAATCAATAAACGCTGCTTACTGGTATAATGAGTGGTTTGAGCCAGTCGAGTCCCAGGCTGAAAATGATACTGATTGTCCTGTCGAACATGAAATAAGTTCAGGAGAAAGCTCAGAAGTTATTGACTTGAATGAGAAGACATCAATTCACTCAAATCCAGTAATTCAAGAAGTTGTTAAGGGCAAACGCCGATCCAGAAAAACGACAACATCTCCTCACCAATTTACGCTGTTTAATTTGGACGATTTCTAGCCCAATACGTACCTAATTCTCACTTGTGGCGGCGGGCGTAATGTTATGAGTAGGCTGGACTAATGAAGCAAAACTGATTGTAGAAACTGCTGCTTTGAGGACTTGTTCCGCCCAATCTGCTACAGCCAGACCTTGAGTTTTAGCCGCATCTTGCATCTGGGCTTGCAGGTGTATCGGGAGCTGTAGAGTTAAGGTAAAAGTATCTCGTTGGGCTCGTCTTGCCTTTTTGACTAACTCTGGCTCGATCCATCGATCGAGCCACAATTTACATTTAGAGCCCCGTTCGTTACCATCTTTCTCAATAAAGCTTAGTTTGCCTAGCTTGTGGCAATAAAAACTGTGAGGGTCGTCTTGAACAGGCTCAAAACTGCAATGATAGCAGTTCCAGCAGCTTCGGCATTGAGTTTCTGTCTGACTGGATGTTGCTCCCAATCCCTCAGCATTCTCTTGAGTGGCTGCTGAAATTTCACGGTTTGACGATGGATGATTGGCTGTTTGAGTTCGTTGGTTTTTGGAACTGTTTTCGTTGTTAGACTTATTCCTCGAAATTTTTTTCTGGTGTTCTTCAACAACTCGGGCAACGTGAAAAGCCGTAAGTTTGCCGTTCGGAGCAGTAGAAACGGCTTGGGCCCAAGCCCTAGGCTGCTCTTGGGAGGGTAGTGCTGTTAGAGGGCGAACTTGGCGCTCATTGGCGGGAAGGATTTGTGCGCCATGGCGCACATTTTCATAGACGGTTGCCGCTTCAATCAATTGGTAAGCCCAGCGACGAGACATTTCCCACCGATTAGTGCAATAGTCTTCAAACGTCGAGAAGTCTTGTCGGTAGAGGCGCCGATCCCGGATCTGGCGCAAAGCTTGCCCTATTTCCCAGAAAGCTTTCAAGCTCCGTTCGACTTTCGCTTCCAAGCTGCTTAATTCTAATGCTTCAGCATCAGTGAGCGTACTGCTGTGGGCAGACAAATCTTTAGCGTCGGCTTTGTTTAGGTGGCAGTCCTGTGCAACTCTCGCAGTGAGTTCAGCGCTGCGAACAACAGAGAAGTTATGTGCATCAGAACCGCGAACTGTGTTGGAGGATGACATTGATGTTCCGTCCGTCTTGCGCGGTGCAAGATTAAGTATTGCATACTGCAAGGGTAGTTGCGTAATCGATTAAGGCTGTGATTGCTCAAATTTTGTAGAAAGGGCGTAAAATAGCGAAAAAGTATCGGCTTCAACGCAGCAGAAAGTAAAATAGTGTACGGTAAAAGCGTTAGTTGACATCCTCCGGGTGCGTTCGTGCGCGGGGATTCCCAAGACCACTCTTTGGGCTTCCTCTTTCCACTACTCGGCTTACACTCGGAGGAGTATCCTCAGCCAAACTCTTGTCGGTGTCTCGCAAGGGCGTTAGTTCCCGTGTGCCCCAGGACTTTAAACCTAAATTTTCGGTAAGCAATTGTGACTGTTAGCTCTGTATCTTCTCTTATACTCGATCGCCAAAAGCGGCTGACTCAGTTGATCGAGCTGCTGCTGAAAGAAGGCTGGACTCAAAGTGCTTTAGCGTCCGCTATCGGAGTAGATTTTTCAACCGTATATCGGTGGTTAAAAGGGAAAACGATACCCGAATCCGATTCTAAGAACTTTCGGCAACTGGCAAAGTTAAGCGGTGGCAGTACCAAGACTCTGCAACTTTATTTGGATGGAGAAATATCCTTATCAGTTTATCAACGCGGTTTGGATGAGGTGGCGATCGGTCAAGTGAGTGGCAGCAAGAGGATAGGCTCTGAAAAAATTAAAAAAGAAGTTTTAGCAAAGATTTATTCCCTCGATCCAGATGATATTGCCGATATCATTTCTTCATCAGTAGCATTTTTAGCCAAACTTGTATAATTAGGTAACAAGCAGCCTACACCCTCACGGTTTTCGGTTGAGAAGCCGGAAAAGTCAGCGTCTCATTCTCCATTCCCCCCTGACTTCTGGCGATCGCCGCTATTGCTCAGTCTTTTATGCTCTGAGCAATGTACCTCCTTACTCTATCAGACCTCAATCAAACTATTCATACTAGCCCACTACAAGAGCCACCTCTTGTTCCTTCCTATCTGCAAGAACGCTTGCAACTGCTTGTCAAGCAAATTTTAATGGGATTACCTGTCGAGCCAATTCTCAACAGTCACCCCCAGTTCCAGCAGTGGGTTTTCCAGCTCAAAGAACTATCGCCATCACTGTTTTTACCCCAGCGAAAACTGTTTGTTGACATTCCACTTCAAACAAAACTAGACCGAACAAAAAGGGGAGTGACAGAAGAAAATTCTTCCCCTTCTCCTCCATTTAAAGTGATACAAGTCCGTACAAATGTGGGTCTAGTCAAAGGGACGCCCAAACTATTTGAGTGGGCGATTCGCCATCCTGTACTGACTTGGCAAGACCGAGTTAAGTTATGGGTAGCTGCCGAATTCTTCGAGATCGAGCCTCACAAGCTACAACTGATTATTTTGGCACTGCACCCGACTCAACCTGCAGAAAAAGTTCTGTTTGCCTGGGACAGCAAGCAACACCGACACACTCAAAATTGGCTTTTGACTACCATTGAACGAGAGAGAGAACAAACAGTTATCAAGCTCAATGGTCATCTAACACCTCAACCGAAGGAAGTAGCAACAGCTATCAATTTGGATGAAGTCAATTTGGATGAAATCAATTTGGATGAAGTCAACGAAGTGTCGATATAATCTGTTCAGACTGTGTATAGCTCTTCTGGATTTGTGGAGGGAACGGTAGTGTGAGCCTCTCGCGCGGGCTTTTCGGGCCGTATCACTAGAATTTTTCTGATCACCTAAAACTCGGGAGAATCGACTTTATTACCATCCTCCTATCGAGAGACATCCACCTTCCGACGAAATTGCCCAAAAATCAATACTTTTCTTCTCTCCATAGGAGGATGACACTCTTTAATATGAGGAAAAACAATAGACTATGGATAAAATGTAGTAGGAATCTTAGCCGTGACTGCAACTACCGCCACGCAACCAAAAACAAGCCAACTAAAAACCATCCTGATAGTTGAAGATGACCCGATGATGCAGCTCGGTCTACAGCATATCCTCAATAACCAACCCCATTTAACAGTTGTCGCACAAGCTGTTAACGGCAACGAAGCCGTCAGTGCTGCACTGCAACACCAACCAGACATCGTGCTGATGGACATTGACTTACCCGGAATCGACGGTATTGCAGCCGCGCAGCAAATCAGAGCCGCACTGCCGCATACTCGCATCCTGATGCTCACCCACCACAGCAATCCAACTCAGGTAATGGCGGCTTTGTCAAGCGGCGCTCACGGCTACTGCGTTAAAGGCACTAACGCAGAACAACTTCTAGCAGCGATTACGACTGTGCAAGAAGGTGGCAGTTACCTAGACCCTAAGATTGCCGACTGCGTGCTGCAAAATCTCAAAACGCCACTGCCCGAAAGCTATGCGAATGACGACATCAAGCTGACAGAACGGGAAATGCAGGTTTTGCAGCAGCTAGTTGAGGGTAAAAGCAATAAACAAATCGCCGCTCAACTAGGAATGAGCGTCCACACCGCCAAAGGTCATGTAGAGATGATTATAGCTAAATTTGAAGCGAGCGATCGCACCCAGGCTGCCGTTAAAGCACTGCGTTTGGGGCTGGTTTAGCCGTTGGAATGCAGCTTCTAATTGTTCTAAAAAAAGTGGTTTTTGAGGCGTAGCTATCGCGTAGCAAATTATGACAGCTTGTCAATCTTCAAACTTTGGCAATGTCAACCAAAACCTCGCTCCTTTTCCCAATTCGCTATCAACGCCAATATCTCCGCCGTGAGCCTCAACAATTTGCCGGCAAATGTAAAGTCCCAATCCCAATCCTTGCCTTAAACTAACTCCAACTCCCCTCGTATAAGGCTCGAATAATCTTGCACATTGCTGAGGAGAAATTCCTGCCCCATTGTCTGCAACCGTACAGCGAACCATCTCACCTTCCTTTTTAGCTTCTACCGTCAAAATAAACCCAGACTGATTGTATTTAACAGCATTGTCGATCAGATTGCCAAACACCCGCCATAGCTGCTGGGCATCAGCATTGACTAAAGGCAAATCTGCTGCAAAAAGCTGTTTAACCTTGACTCGATGCTGGTTGAGAATTGGTAATCTTTCAATAAGAATATTTTGGACTAAAGCGGGCAGCGACAGCGGCTTCATGGCTAAAGAAGCACTTTTCACATCAAACTGTTGTGTTGCTGTTAGTGACTCAATCAACTGGAGTTGGCGCGAACAACTTTGCACCATAACCTCCATAGTCCGCCTATCAATAGCAATGTTACTGCCAGCATCATTGAGGCGACTTCGCAGCAGCAGCGACATTCCCGATAGAGGCGATCGCAAATCGTGCGAAACAGCGTGCAACAGCATTCTTAAATTGGCTTCTGCTTGCTGTCTTTCTTGAATTTCCTGGCTGAGCTGAACATTTTGTGTAGCCAATTGCACGTTAGCGCAGCGAAGTTGCTGCTGCAAACGCTGCATTTTAAGTTGGGCAGATACCCGCGCTAACACTTCAACAGGCTCAAAAGGTTTTATAATGTAGTCAGCACCGCCCGCCTCAAACCCTTTTACTTTGTCAAATACGTCATCTAAAGCGCTGATAAAAATTATAGGGATATCACAAGTAGCTTCAGATGCTTTAAGTTGACGACAGACTTCATAACCATCCATACCGGGCATTTTTATGTCTAGCAAAATCAAGTCGGGCGCTTGCAACTCTACTGCTTTTAAAGCTCGCTCTCCACTAATCAACTTCCTGACTTTGTAACCGTTTTCAATTAGCAATTGAGAGAGTAGTTGAATGTTAGCGGGAATATCGTCAACAATCAAAATATCAGCCAAAAATTGTTTAGTTTGCTCCATCATCTATCGCCACCAAAGGACAGAGTTTTGAGTTTTTTCCGAATATTGCCAACCGCTATTTTCCCAGCCGCGCTGTTCGCACCAGCAGCATTAACAGGCGACTTAACATCAGCCACAGTCACGGGTTCTTCTGGATCGTTCGGATGTGGCAGCAATTGGTAAGCGAATCGAATCCGCTGATCCAGCTCTTCATCTATATTGAGCAGTTTACCCGTCTGCTGCTCGACTGACAAAGCTTTTGCCCGCTTTTCAAGCTGCGGTCTGATGCTGCTGTCCCACAGTTCTTCAGACTCTTTAGCTCGCTTTATGTCGCCGGGTCGCACCGGAATCTTGAGAGGGTAGGGAAATAAAGCTTCCGTCCCCGTTGCGTAGGCCGGTGAAGTGATGACGCACTTGCCTTGAGGAAACCTCAGAATTTCGTCAGGACTAATCAGCGGTTTCTTTTGCAACTGTTCGCTCCAGTTGACAGAACGGCTCGTTTGCTGCCCCGTCGAGCTGCCGGTCGATCGATTTTTTACCAGCACTTCCACTTCCCCGTACCGCTTAGAATATTTCTCGGCTGTCTCAAAATCGCCGGGGTTGAAGAGGACATGAGTTGACAAAGCACTGGCGATCGCAGCTCCTTTTTTATCCCCATATAAATTATAGAGTTGATTGAGCGATTGAATCCCAACAATCGGCACGCCACCAGCAGAACGATATTCGTTAGCCCACTGATCCATTCTGTCGAACTTGAGAGATGGAAACTCGTCTAAGCAGTACAAAAATGGGTCAGAACGTACCCGACTCAAATTAGACACCACACATAAGTGAATAGCAGCAGCTAACAGCGGCCCCACTACAGTGCGCCTTTGGTCATCTAATTTGAAAATAACGCACTTTTTGCCTTCTAAAGCAATTGGAATCGTGCTGCGACCAATAAATGCCCGCAACAAATCTTTTTGAATGAAACTGGAGTAGGTTGCCTCTGCGGTTGCCTTAATGCCCGCCACAGTTTTTTCAGCATCTTTTGAACTTAATAACTGCGAAAAACTAGAGGCAATCCACCTGTCCATTTTGAGGGGATGACCGTCGGGCCGATGAACGGCGTGGTCGATGCGCTTGACCAAATCTGGGAGTTGAATAATTGCGTACACAAAAGCTAAATCCGGGTAAGGACTGCTTTTTGCCAACTGCACTAAACCCTTCGCCATCAACTCGCCTGCTTTCTCGAAAAACTCATTGCCTTTGCTCTCCCCCGGACTAGCATTTCGAGCAATAACTTGTCCAATTTCTGCTGCCATTACTGCATCTTGTGCATCTCTCATAAAATCCAGAGGATTGATAGTGCCGCTGTAAGCTTCCCCCGGTGCAAACACTTGCACATCGTAGCCGTAGCGCACTGCAAGGGGTGCAAGCAGTTTCATTTGGTCTCCTTTTTTGTCGTAAATAATGACAGGAAACCCTTGCTGAAATGCACTTTCAACCATCCGGTCAATGACGCTGAATGTTTTGCCAGAGCCCGGAGCGCCAATGACTAAAGTTCCGCGTTCTGCGTGGGGAAACCAAACTGTAGGAGATGCACCTAATAGCGTTTGCAATCTAGCGCTCAATCCCTGACAACCTTTAAACCAATAAGTCGGCGTACCGCTCCACAAAGTGACGGGCTGCCGTTTTTTTTCTTTCATTTGTTTGAGGGCAGAGCCTGTGGCTGCCAATTTTTCAGCCGTCCCGCACAGCCGCCCGGAGGTAATTTTACCCTTCCCATTTCCAACTAATTTGGAAGCAATAAGTAAGCCTGCCATTAGCCCTAACATTGCCAGTCCCTCTGGCTTCATAAACTGACCCAACAAGCCGCCAAAATCTATGCTAGTTAACGAACGTTTAGGAGCTTGAACTGCCATTGGTACCAAGGTAGCTTTGTTAATTTTAGGCAAGAATTGCAAATTGTTCATTTTTTTGAGCTCTTAAAAAACTAAATGTTTCAGCTAGCGGCTATCGCCTCAAGGGGGAAACCATGACAAAAATAGGTAAACAATGGTAAGAAGCAATAACGCGAAATCTCCCAGTAAGACAGTACAGAATTCTAGTGGAAAGTCCCACACGCAAAAGAACAAGAGTGCTGATTATTACGAGATAGATCCGGAGCTATTCAACAGTGATTACAACCAAACTCGCAAGCCCTCTTTGCCCTATGGAATCGTGATTAACGATAACCCAGCAGGTATTTTGCTCCCGAACGACCAGCTTGTCAAAGCGGAATGGCACGTAATACCTAATGTTGAGGAATTGACAACGGTCGAACTAAGCGAAGAAGTGACAGGCTTGCTGCTCCCAAAAGCGAGAATGTTGGTATTAGCTTTTGTGCCTGAGTACATCCGCTACAAAGATATTGAAGAAAATGGAGAATTAGCAGGTACTTTTATTGGGCTTTACGACGAATATCGCGATTCCCTCGATAAAAAGACGCAGGAAGTGTGTTCCGAACACGCTCTCATCTTTCTAAATGCCAAAAACCAACCCCTGCATCAGGTACCGATTGTCGTCCGCTTCAAGAATGTAGCCCTCTGGAGCTTTAAGAGCGCTAGAGAAGAATTTTACCGCAATTTGGAACGGGCATTTGCTGATTGCTTTGGGAGAGATTACAGCGGTAAAAATGACAAGTGGCGCTCTTTGGGAGTGTTGAATGTCGAGTTTAGAGCTCTTAAAGAAGGGGAAGGCAAAAATAAATCGTTTTGCTGCAAAACTCACAGCATTACTCAGCCAACTGATGCTAATTTTCACAAGCTATTTCTCGGTCAAAAACCACAAAAAAAATTGATTTGGGGACTGCACAATAACATTGCTGGTTTCATTGAGGCTAGCGATGCCGGGTTGCCAGCTATAGCTGCTGGTGCGGAACCTGAAGTCCAGGCATTGCCAGAAAGCGTAACTAACCGCAAAAATCGAGGTAAATTGTCACCCCCTCGCAAAATTGCACAAGTTGAAGGAGGAACAGACTCAGAATTAGAGGAATTAGATGAATTTTCCGAGGCTGCTGAGGTTGAAGTTGAGGTTGATTCAGAAGAAGATTTTGACTTCGATGAACCCGCAGACTACTAAACACTAACTACTGAAAAGCTGGCTGTCAGCAAGTTGATAGGTAAGGCCGTCGTAGCAAAATTGAAGCTGGCGGCGGCCTTCTTTGGAAAGCTGATTCACTCCTAGACAAGGCAAACCCTCGTGCGAGGAACTGTCAGCCTCAAACAAAGGAGTTTTCGGCGGTTTATGGGGATCGAGATAAGCTGCAAATACTTCTGTTGGCATTTGACTTGAATCATTAGGAATTAAGTAGCCAACATAAAGGCAGCCTTTTGTGCCGCACAGAGCGGAATTATTGAAATCATAAAGGTTCAGCCGTCCTACCGAGCCATTAACTTGCCACACTCGCATTCTCTTAATCGCTTCCGCCGCTGCACTTTGCCCAGCCACTACTTTGAGTTCTGGAAGGCTGCTGTGTTCCTTTACGATTAGGGTTAAAGTTTCTTTTGGAGTGACTCGCAAAGCTTGTTGCCAAGAAGCTGGTGCGGTTGTTGCTGAACTAGAATTCGTGCAAGCAACTGTCCCCAATAATAGCGACAGGGCGGTAAAAACTGTCAAACCAATGCGAAACCAGTAACCAAGTTGATTTAACCAAACCGGGGGGTTGACAATCTTTTGGGTGCCTGCTGTTTGTTGCTTAACTCTATTTTGTTTAACCATTTGTTACTCCACTCCTACAAAATACAAGAAAAAACAGGACACTAAAGCCGAAAAAAAAGACAATAAAAGAGAGATTGTTTTGCTGAACTAAGCTGTTGTATGTCTAAATCTTAAAGTCAATTTTTATGACTGACTTCGGGGAATACAAAACGAGTCTACAATTTATATCCTGAACAGCTTAGAAGTCATATCTAATCAGTTGACATCGGAATTATTATCTCTCTCTTCTCTTTCTCTGTGTCCTCTGTGCCCTCTGTGGTTTAATCATTCCGATACCACCAATTTTGATATCAATGCCATGAAATTAATGGTTTCAGCAATTAAAAACGTCCTGGTTGTAGAGAAGGTTGTTAGACTTGTTAATAACTTGCTTTTCCACCTCCTCTTTCCCCTGGTTCAATGGGAGAGTGCAGCCGTGCCAAAACTAATTGCTAGTCCCAAACCGATTAGAATCATAAAAAATTGCTGCTTTCGCTTGTAAAAAAGTCGAATTAAGAACCACATTCCCATCAAAAAAGAGCTAATGAACAGCGCAACCTTAATACTCCCACTAGCATTTAAAGTAATGCCGGAGCCGACAGAGTTGCTGATGCCATTGCTGTCACCAGAATTAGCTTGGCAATTGTCGCTGGTATTGTGGTTATAAAGCTCTCGAACTTTTTCCCCGTACTGTTTGAGAGAGTAGCCGCCTAAAATGTTGGAATAGCTGGCATCAATTTTACTGCCAGAACCCCCAAAGTGTTTTTGCGCTACTCGCTCAATTAAGCGATCGCCCTTGAAGACCTGCCCAGTTTTAGGGTCAATTTCCTGTTGGCTGCTGACTAAGTTCTCAGCTAGAGAATTTTGCAAGACTTTATCCTGAACAGCAGGAGGAAAATATTGGAAGAGTTCGTCTCTTGTAGGTTTTTGGCCTTTGTTGACGTTCAGGATAAAGTTAGCCCCCCCTGGAATTGAGCTGACAGCACGCTGCACCTCTTCCCGGTAACTCATCAACTGATAGCGACCGATCGCCCGCCCGCAGTTGCGAGATCCTTCGGTACAAACCATCTCGCCAATAGCTTCGTAATCGCCACTGGCTGCATTTTCCAAATTGGCGATTCCTTCGGAAAGCTTTGCTAACGCCTCCCCTAATGAAGCTACATCCACACCGTTAACGTAAGTTGCGGGGCCCGCGCACTCTCGCTTTGATTCAGGTAGAGGCTGAGTTGGTAAAGTGTTTTCTTTAGCTTGATTGGAACTCAGTGGCTTTGAAGGTTTTGTTTCGGATGCGACGCCTTTTGAACGCGAAATACTGTTAGAAGAACCGCCCTCCAATCGACCGACAAACATAGGCGAATTAACGCTGTAACTGAGAAACGGAACCGGACCAATAATGTAAGGCGATTTGCCGCAGGGCAAACTAAACCTGAAGTACAGAGCCGTGTCAACAGTATCGCTGGTTTCTGACGGTTCCATTACCACTACTTTAAACACTTCCCCAAAAGGATGCCGGCCCGTCGGTTCCCAACCGGTCAAACAGCCAGAACCGCCTCGCACTTCCTGGTATTTGCCGCTAATCCACTGCTTGCCTTCTAGCGGCCCTGTGGCGCGGCGACCGGCGTTTTCCATGTCGTCGAGTTCGATATAAGCGCAATCTTTCTCGCACGCTACCGCAAATCCTTCTACATTAGAACCGGAAAGTGTGTTATTGCGCTTGTTCTCGTACCGACTGTAGATCGTGTCAATTCGCATGATTGTGCTGCCAATAGACGCAATAGGAACAGGAAAAGTAGAAAGCGGGACTTGACTCAGCAGCGGAATATTGCTGATGAGTTCCTCTGACCAGCCAGAGAACTGTTCTAAATTTACGCTATTAAGATTGGGAATTTGGGCGATCGCAAACTCAGATAGGTCAATTTGGTTGAGTTTTGCCTGCGCTAGTTGCGGTACTTGTTTTACAGCTTGACCAATTGGTAATTGGTTGATGTTAGGGTTCACTCCGGCTATTTGAGAAGATAAAGAAGCAATTGGAGGAACATCGCTCAATTGAAATTGACCCAGATTCGGAACAATTTCAACCAAGTGACCGACAGTTTGCTTACCAGCTAAGGGAAATGCTGACAAGCTGATATTTTCTAAATTGATATCCCCTAGTGCCAATTGTTCAATTGCTTGCAAAGACAGAATTTCAGGTTTTACATCGTTGATGTCCCCCAGCTTCAAGATGTTGTCAACAGAAGTGCCGGCTTGCCAGCTTCGACCGCCTGAACTTCCAGAACTAGCAACGGCGGGCAGGGAACTAAAGGTAATCTGGTTCCAATCTGGCAGCAAAACTCTAGATTGTTCTTTTTCCCAAATTTTAGTAGGTAAGGGACTGGCGCTAGCAATTAATGGAAAGCTTAAGAAAGTAATGCAGATGAAAGCAAAAATTAGGCAGAGTGTACTGGCAGCTATTAAAGCAGATCCTACCTGGCTTAATTTTATTAACTGCTTTGGACTGTTCATGGGAATCCTATTGATGTTAACTCAAATGCGGGTAAAAAAAGCTGCTCTATTCTCTCTAGTTTGGAAAAACGTTAAATGGTTTTTAAAACATTACGAAAAATAGAGCAGTATTGCAGAAATTAGCCATCAGCTAAATCTCCCTCTCCCCCTCTCTCGCCCTCTCCCTCTCTCCCTTTCTCCCCCTCTTCCTCTCTCCCTCTCCATTTTAGGAATTACCCAAAAACCCGGTTTTTGAATGTAATTCCGTCATTTTAGGTTGAGGATGAGAACGAGAAACTGTTTTTTTTAGGTTGATAGTGCGTCCTGGACTGCATTTCTCCATCTTCGCTTTTTTCTTTAATCAAGCTCCAGCTCAAGCTGTGGATTCGGGCGGACTGCTGAATCTGTCCAAGGAGTATCTGCTAGGTTGGACAAGTCATAGACATTTTCTTGGTAACCGTTGTCAAAATTACCTTGGCGAACTTCTTTAGATGACGAGTAACCGACAGTCAAATCGGGTGCTGATTCGTAACCGGAGTTGTTATAGCCGGAATTAGGTTCGATCGAAGCATTGTGCATGGTTTTTCTTAGTTTATGTGGTCAACAATTCCAATTTAAATCGCATCGAGTTCGTGCAACTTCATTCCTGTGAGCGATTTCGTTCAGTAAAAATTACCCCCTCTAAATGGAGGGGGCGGCTTTAGGAAGGTTGCCTAACGGCTCTCAGCACTGGGCAATTATACGAAGTCGAGAAAAATGTTTTTTAAGAGAAAGTAGGAACTAAAAGCTAAAGAATACCCATGCTTAAGAGAGGGGATATGATGCAGGTTGGGGTGCGTTCAAAGCTACCAAATTACTTCCGCATTTTTTATTAATTGTTCAATAACTCCAAGCAAATCACTTGGTTTGGTGCGAGAACACCTCCGACTTTTATTACTTGCAGCTCTCCGCTTTCGTCTGGATATTGTGCTTTAACTTGGGCAATTGCTGCATCTAAACTAGATGCCTGAGCAATATACACCTTCTCAAGAGCACTTAGTACCCAAATAGGTTTGGGCCACTTATGTCGAGGTTGGAGAATTGAATAGTGAATCACTTGACCAGTGTACTGAACAATTTGCTCGATCGCAGTTTCCGAACAAAACTCACCCAATTCTGACTCAATACATTGTTTGAGTTCTTTCGCAGGGATTTGCTCAACAACTGATTCTAAGAGCATTAATGCTGGTCTTGTCTGCTCTAATTGAGTGTGTTCCTGCACGACTAATGACTCTACGAAGTGACTCACCTGCTTGATGATTGAGTCAAAATCTAGCTCCATCAATAAATGACCTAAATACTCCCTTAACAAATTTCTTAGCTTTTCATCAGAGATATTGATACCGCAGGTTTTTAGATAAAGTGAAGGTTTATTACCCAAATTCCGACCGCAGCCAACTTCTCCATTAGCTGCATCTTCTGCTTCTATCAGTTCCATCAAGCGCGGATAACTGGTTGTATCATCTATTGTGGATTGGGGCTGGGAGGGGATTGAGTTACTCATTTGTCTTTCCTTAATGTTTCAAAGTAATTAAGATTGTCGGGTTCTTCAGGATCTGGACCGCAGTCTAGCAGCCCCACTTTCAACTTTCTATAAAATACTAGCGCACCAGGCAGTGCGTGGAAGCCTATCCTTCCTTGGTATTCTAGTTCCTCACTACGAGCAATCGCAAAATCTATTAGAGTTCCACCTACTCCTTTATAAGTGGGAGGATTGCTAATAGCTGGTCGATTCCAGGGAGCCGTTGCTAAGGCTTTGACGTACACCAATCTTCGTCTCAATTGAGACTCAATATAGCAGCGTTTTTTTAAAATATCGATAGTCATTAAACCCTGAGTTATGCCATCACACTCAATGGCATATAGTTCATCTCCTGGTAAAAACTGAGTTCTATAGCTTTTACTAACCCAATTCCAGTATTCATCTTCTTCTCCACTCCCTCGAAGCGTTGGTTGCCACAGGGTTGTCGCATCTTCTAAATGCTTCTCAGTAACGGATGTCAGGATAGCATTAACTACCTGTCGATCTCGAACTCGAAGAAGCTGGATAGGGCGATTCAATTGCCAAACCTAATTATTGTGACAACTACATTATATGTCATAATTTTAAAATTTCAATTCAAGCAATATTTTCCAACTCACCTCCCTCTAAAAATCTTTTTCAAAAGCTAATCGTACAGACGCTAACGCAGCCGTTTGTAAAAAGATTCCAGATGGCAAACCAGGCTGCGACCTTTTAGGCCGCACTTGGGATAGTCAAAACAACTGTTGCCAGCTCTAAAGTTGGCCACTATTTTCAATCAAAACCAGGGTTGGCTGGTTTTTTTAGACCAACCGCCATCCTTTATGTCTCTTACCTTATTCCTAAAGTTCAGGACTTAAATTGATTTACAAAAAACAGACTTATAACTCGTATACTTCCCAAATAAAACCCATCATCCTCAAGCTACCTAATGTCGAAAACTCCTTAAAAATAGTTAAATTTTGTGCATTATTGACACAACGATATTCTTTCACTTTTTTATAAACGGAACTAATTATGAAACCTAATCCACTAAAAGAGCAGAAACAATCAACCGCTATCCCAACTGTTTTGAGTCCAGACAAACTTAAAATAGCTCATTTGCAAGTTACACTTAAAACTCCTTATCAACTGATCGATACTGCTTTCAATCTTGAAACAGCTCTTCAACCATTCCAACAAGCAAAAATTATCGGTATAGACTGCGAAACGACAGGGCTTGACCCCTACAAAGCCAAAATTAGATTGTTACAACTTGCCATTCCTGACCATCCAGTAATCATTGTAGATTTATGGGCCATTGAACCGAGTTCCCTCGAACCATTACGCTTGCTCTTAGCGAGTCCTGCACTGAAGGTAGGTCACAACCTCAAATTTGAATGGCAAATGCTCGCTTTTGCCGGACTGGAACCATCCAAACCCTTTTTCGATACCTATTTGGCTTACCGAGTGCTGACGGCTGGACTAAAACGCCATTTGTCCCTAGATGCTGTCACTGAGAATTTGTTGAAAGTAAAGCTAGACAAAACGCAGCAAGTTAGCGATTGGTCGGCAAACTTAACACTCGCTCAACTCCAATATGCTGCTACCGATGCTGCAATCTTATTCCCGCTGGCTGCTGCTCTGCAACAAAAACTGAAAGCTTCTAAGCTTTGGAAAACTGCTTTACTAGAGTTTGCTTGTCTGCCTGCGGTGGCTTCTATGGAACTCAACGGAATGCTTTTAGATAGAGAACAGTGGAAAGTTTTGGGAGTGAAGCTCTGTCATGAACGCGACTCTCTTTTAAAACAAATTAATTCACAACTCCATCGACCTAACCCTAATCAACAAATCTCTCTGCTGCCCGAATTTACGGATACAATTAATCCTCGCTCTCCCAAGCAAGTCTTAGCGGCTTTGCAAGAGAAAGGTATTCCTGTTACTTCCACTAGCTCTCAACATTTAATTCCTTTGCAAGGCGAGTATCCCGTTATTCAAGCACTGTTAGAATATCGCAGTTTATCGGCTCGTATCGATACTTTTACTCTGGGTTTACCTGAACGCATTCACCCGATTACAGGGCGCATTCATCCCAATTGGTTTCAGATTGGTGCTAGATCAGGACGGTTTAGTTGTCGAGAGCCAAATTTAACGAATATCCCCAGAGATAAGGAAACCCGACAGTGTTTTAAAGCTGCACCCGGTTACGTCCTGCTCAAAGCCGATTACAGCCAGATTGAACTGCGGATCATGGCGAAGGTTTCGGGCGATCGCACGATGGTGAAAGCTTACTCCAAAGGGGAAGATTTGCACTCTCTCACAGCTTCCTTGGTGCTAGCAAAACCTTTATCTAAAATTACTGTCGAAGACAGACAGCTCGGCAAAATTATTAACTTCGGTTTAATTTATGGCATGGGAGTTACGAAATTTAAGAATATGGCTCAAGCAGAGCATGGAGTCACTTTAACGCTGCAACAAGCTTCACACTTTCGTAAGAAGTTCTTTGAATCCTATACAGGTATCAAACAATTTCACGGCAAAGTTCGGAGCGCCTGGAGCCGAGATATTCGAGAGAGTCGGACAGTCTTAGGCAGAAGGAGATTATGGTCAAAAGATACTAAACCACTGCTTAACGAAATGCTAAATAACCCAATTCAAGGGATGAGCGCTGACATTACTAAACTCGCTCTTGCTCTCATTTTTTCACCTCTAAGCTGCACGGATGCTAAACTGATTTGTGTGGTTCACGATGAAATTTTAATAGAGTGTCCTCTTGAAGAAGTGAGGCCAGTTAAAGCCTTGCTTAAAAAAGGTATGGTGAGAGCCGGGAATAAATTTCTCTCTCCGATTCCTTGCGAGGTAGAAATTAAAGTGATGGAAAGTTGGGGAGGGTAAGAGATTAACGGGGAAAGATTGGGGAGTGGGAGTAGGGAAAAAACGAACCGATGCTATTGCGATTTATCATGCACTCAAGTTTTATCGTAAGCAGATGGCCGATACTCGAATAACTCTTGCTCTCCCGCCGCAAATTTAGACCCATCCCTCCCAGAAGCAGGCCGAGCAAAGGACGCTTTGTTGCGAATCCCCTGGATATCTTCAGAAGAACGCTCAGACGACAGCACAAACTGAGTTCTCTGATAACGCAGATCGGCCAATTCAATTTTACCAGGTCGCCCTTCACAATAAGCTCGCTCAGCACAGCGTTTAACTGCGATCGCAATTTCAGCGCTCGTTGCTCCGGCATAATCAGATAGTAGCGAATACCACTGTCTGTCGCTCCAAAGATTCTCTTTTCCTTCCCCAAACTGCTCTGGGAAATACTTAGCTAAGTGCAAATTGAAAATCTCATAGCGAGCGCCGCTGTGTGGCAAATCCACAAACCAGATTCCGCCGTCGTCAAATCTGCGGATAAGTTCAGCCGGCAGCATTTCTAAGCGGTTAACAGTAGCTAACATTAACACGGGGCTCTCATGTTCCTGCATCCAGGTGAGCAATTTCTGCGACAGTCGCCTAGCTACACCGCCATCAGCATTTGATTCCCAGCCAGAAAAACCCTTGTCAAAATCGTCAAAGAACAGCACGCAGCCGCCCAAATTATCGGCTGTATCCAGCATTTTGTTGAGAGCGCGATCGGGATTAGAGGAACCTAGAATATTGCCCCAACTTGCTGCTAAAAGCGCATAACCTAGCTTCTTAGCAGCTAGCTTTGCACTCAAACTTTTGCCCGTCCCCGGCGGCCCCCACAGCAGCATTCCTTTGGGAGGTCTGAGGTGATATTTCTTGGCATCAGCTTCTGACAGCTTTACGACTTCGCTCAAATAAGCGTCTAATAAATCTAAACCGCCAGCATGAGGCACGTCGGGAGAAGCAATGAACTCCAACCCCTGGTCTCGAAGTTGCGATATTTTATGCTCCAATACCAACTGTGCGATTTGGACAACTGAAGCAGTCATAGAGAGCGATCGATCTAACACCAATTCAATTTCAGCAGTTGGCAGCCCTAGACTAGAAACAGCCAGCCGTTTTTTAGCAGCTACCGCATCTAAACCAAAATCAAGGGAACAATTGCGATCGCAAAAATTATCCACAAGAACTTCGACTTCAAAGCGATCGGGTAACGGGCAGTTGAGTAGAGGAATTAATGGCCTTAGCTTTGATGGCAGTTGGATGTACTCGCCCAGCAGTACCCAATATTGCTCGGCTGAACGCCCTTTCAGCTCAAAGAATGCGTTAGCCAATTGAGAATAACGGCGGATAAGAGGCTGTTCGGTACTGTCTGATTCCAAAATATCCTCTAACAAAAAGATACCGGGACAGTCATTTTCCAGCAGAAATTGCAGGACATCACTCTCGACAGATAGCTCAGTTTTACATAAGACGCATTCACTATTATACATCTGGGAAATATCTGAAACGCTTGTCATATCTGAATGACAACCTAAATTCGGGAGATGTTTATCCAAACACCGCACCTGTTGAAGAGTTGCATAGCCAGGATTCCAATAATAAACAGGTAAACCACACTCACTGGCGTACTGATGAAATGATGACAATATTTTTTGGCGATCTGCACTGTAATATTCGAGGGCAAATATTGGAGTTTGAGTCACTCTTAAATTAGACGAGATCGTGAAATATTTCATGAATTTATACATCTAAATAGAGGATGTTTAACATAAAACTTTAACTAACATAATTAAAAATTAGCGTCCTGCTAATGAGCGAAATTCTCCCCCTCAATTGGAGGGGGTAATTGTGCCTAACGGCACTAATAAATTGATGTTATGCAAGTTAAATTGTCAATCATGGTCACAAGTAAAAAGCAAACCGCCGCCACTCCCATTCGCTCTCATTCACCAGTGCCTGCTAAATCTAAGCCACCTGAAAAACAGAACAGTCAAACAGTTAGCAGTAACAATGGAGCCAAATCAAAACCTCAACCTAACCTCAGCCCGGAGCAACTTGCTGGCGAGCTAGTCAAACAGATTCGCAATACAATTCATAAGAAGTACGGTGTGACAATTCAGCGTCGCGATAGCCGTATTTCGACAAAGGTTGGCCACGCAATTCGCGAAAAACTGGGATTGGATATTCAAGCTCAGTTGAACAAGCGCAACGGCAATGGCAATGGTAAAAAGTTCGACTGGCAAGAGTGGAACAATACTGTGTTTCCCAAGCTAGTTGGCCGACCCGAGGAACTCAAGTATGATGTCGAAGTTGTTGCCTTAGCGATGAGCCAAATTTACGATACAATTGCTGACAACCCGCAAGCTGCCATTGCCGATTTAATGGAGTTCAATGCTCAAAGCTTAAAGCGTCGCAACGAGTTAGCTAAATCCTCAGAAGAAGATACTGAAGAACTCGATGATGATGACGAGCTCGATGATGAAGATGATGAAATTGATGACATACTCGATGAAATTGATGACGAAGACGAAGACGAGGAAGGCGATGAGGATGAGGATGATGACGATGAGGAGGATGATTTTAGTTTAGACGAAGAGGAAGAATTTGAGGAAGACGACGAATAATTGCTAAAGTTTGATTAGAAAGCTCTGCTGAAAAAGCAGAGCATTTTTTTGCCTCTATCGAGGCCTTTTCTACGAATCGCAATTGAGGGTAATGATTGTCGCCACCGTCCGAATCAGGACGCTCTGGGAAGCAGACCCAACAAATTCACAATCAAGGAAATTTTGACCTTGATTGTGAATTTAATTTTACCCACTCACCCACCACTATTTTTTTTGAATTAATTGTAATTAGCAGACTGCCGTCGCTTTAGTTGTGAAAAAAAACACGCTTGAGTGTTAATCATGGCTAATCGCAAATCAGCTCCAACTCCGATGCAAAAGCAATTTGCAGAAACTCTTGAAGAACAGCGCTTCGAGATGTTTTTGCACGTTGCCCGCGAGTTAACGGGACGTGCCAAACAGCGACAGTTGCAGAAAGGTAAAGCTCTTGACTGGGAAGCGTTCAATACTTGGTTTAACAAGCAATATGAAGGCTACTCGGCTGACGAGATGCTTGAAGAAATCTTGAGCAACGTTTACTGGCTTTCATCTGAGCAAGCTGTGATTGACTTGCACTTCCGTTATATCGAATCGGCAGTCAAAGCTTCTCATAAGAAAAAGGCAACTGACGATAATGAAGAGATTGATGATTTTGTCAAGTAATCAATGACGACCCCCGATAAAGGGGATAAAATCCTGCTTGGAGCAGGATTTTATTTGCCCGCCCACCCACCGCATTAGTTCCGTTTGCGATATTTGCGATCGCATTCTCAGAAGGCTTTAGTAAGGTTTTGATATTAAACGCGAGCGCGTTTGAGAGATGTTCCACTTGCAAATAAATTATAATCATGTACGAACATATTCAGCATTTTCTCACCCTCACAATTGAAACTGTGGTAATTTTTGGTTACGGTGGCTTAATTGTTCACTATCTCGCTACGCTGTTAGCATCGAAGCGGATGAATCATTCTGAAAAACTCTCAGCAGAACTTGCCCCAGATTTTGTGCCTCTTCTCAATGAAATTGCTTCCTTTCCTGCTGTTACCGAATCGGCAGCAACTCCAGAACCCACAGAAGAACAGCGCCTCACCTCTTCGCTACAACTTAAAGCCGAATTTGCTTCTAATATTCAACTCGATACCGACACATTAAATCTACCCTTCATTCAAGTCGCTAGCCTGAGTCTCCGACAATGCCGCACCGTTATTCGAGCGCTCAATTCCACTCTCCCACGAAGTGAGCATATTCGCCTGAAACTAAACAAAAAAGATGTGCCAGCAGATTCGTTAAAATTTCAAATTAAGAAGCACTTTGAGCATCGACCGCAGCAAGTTGTCTCCCTAATTGAGCAAATTTTGAAAGCTAGTTAAAATGCTCGGAGAATCAACGACTAAATTAGTGTTCTTTTTCAAAAAAACTTCTGGTAACGAGTTGATAGAAAGTTTTTTTGAATGAACCCTCCTTTTCCTGACCAAGCTATTAGTTACTTTCTTCAGCGCCAAGGGGAATCAGACCCTTGCCAATCTGTTCGCTCAACTCGTTGAGACTCAATCCCAATTCAATGGCGATCGCACGAATTTCCTCCATCCTACCGACGTTACCTGGATATAAGCTACATAGCAGCATATCTGCCGGCAGCGAAGATTTTTTGTGCGGTTAATTGCAAGTCGGGAAAGATTGATGAAATAAGCCGATCGTCATTTTGAAACAACTGTTTTTGATACTCGTCTTCTCGCAGCGTACAAATTGTAACTGTCGGCTGTTTGGGTTTGCCAATATATTCTCTGCCGCCAATGCCCAGATAGTCAACAATCCAATACTCAGGCACTCCTAGTATGGCGTAATCTTCAACTTTGCGGGCGTAATCGTTCTGCCAGTTGGTGCTAACGACTTCAGCAATCAGTTTAATTGAGGAACCTGATGTAATTACAGGTTCTTGTTGCCACAAAGGTTCATTAATTAGTCGAGTTTGGTTTAATACAAGCACATCGGGGCGAAATGCTGTTGCTGTTCCTAATAGTTTGATGAGACAGCGAGGGGGGATAAGGTAGGGTAGATCCAGGCGGTCAATTTCTACATTCAGTTTTCGTCCCAGAAAACCGGATATTTGTTCGTGCGGCCCTGTTGGTTCCATTTCGGTTAATTCACCATCAATCAGTTCGTAGCAATCGCTGTCGCCGTAGCTTGTAATAAATTCATCAACAGTTATAAGTTTTGGATGTGATTGAACCATTATATTTTTTCCTGATATATTGGCAGGGCACAATACCGTAAGTTAGAACATTTTTTAACCGATAAAAACACCGTTGTTACTATTAATAAAACTTCTCGTAACTAGTTGATAGAAAGTTTTTTTGCTCTAACCTCTCTTTCCATATCTGGCAATTAGTTACTTTTTTCACCATTGCCAAGGGGAATCAGACCCCGGCCAATCTGTTCTATCAACTCGTTGAGACTCAATCCGCGTTCAATGGCGATCGCGCGAATTCCTTCCCATCCTACCGATGTTACCTGAATATTTCTTTGCTTCTTGGGTTCTTCATAGCGGGGTTGTCCCCCAGAGCGGTTGAGGTTGGCTAGTGAGTTGGGATGGGGGTGAATTCCTTTCCTAGGTGACATAGCGTGGATAGCATTTCCTTTTTTTTACTATTTTCGCATTTTCTGGAGGCTTCTCGACGATAACTATGTTAGTGTTGAATAGTTCAAGAAAATTCCTGCCCGCGCTGACTCCCCTACTCCGGTTGCGGTCGAGCGCGGGCGAGCCTTGCATTCAACAAACTCGCCAGGAATGCGTCAAATGCAATCAGAAGCAGACGATCGGGAGCCGCAAGCGTTAATTGTTTTGCCGGGGGGTATTGGAGGGTGTACCTCTTGTGCTGCGAAACAACTGCGAATCGACCCCGAATTTCAATCTCTCATTCCTCCCCTGAGTAAAGACGAAAAAGCCGCCCTGCAAGCGAGCATTCTGGAGGAAGGATGCCGCGATCCGTTAGTAGTCTGGGCCGAGGAAAAGCTTCTCATCGACGGCCACAACAGGTTCGCCATCTGTACCGCGCACGGCATACCATACAAAATTGTAGAGATGTCTTTTGACAGTCGGAATGCAGTCAAGGTCTGGACGATCGCCAACCAACTGGGACGGCGCAGCTTGACGCCAGAATCCGTTAGCTACCTGCGCGGCACCTGGTACGAGCTGACCAAGGAATCTCACGGGGGCAAGCGTTCGGCAAACTGTCATTTTGACAGTTTGACAGACAAAGTATCGCCAGATAGAGCAAGCTGTCAAAATGGCAGCTTGACAGACAAAACAATGCCAGATGAGGCAAGCTGTCAAAATGACCACTTGACAGACAAAACAATGCCAGAAGGAGCAAGCTGTCAAAATGGCAGCTTGACAGACAAAACAGCACGAGAGTTAGGAGAACGGTTCAAAGCTTCCCCCAGAACGATTTACCGGGATGCCCAATTTACTCGAGCTGTGGATGCTCTCAGTTTTATTGGAGGGGACGAAGTGAAGTGGAAAATACTGAATCGCTCTGCTGGGCTGACCAAGAAGCAGGTCATCGCTTTGGCAAACGACACTCGCAGCAATCCGGCTCAGGTTGCCAAAACTTTACAGGGGCGCGACAAAAAAGTAAAACCTGAAGGCGAACCTAAGATCGCCCACCACCTGACGCTCAAAATTGGTTCCTTGGTGGAAGTGTACGCGCCCGATCGCCAGGACGTTAACGGTCGGTTGGGGCGCATTCAGTCAGTGGGCGAGAAAACGGCTACCGTGTGGATGCGGCACATCCCTACTCTTGCCATGAATTTGCATACCTTCAAACACTCGGCTCTTACTGCTGTACCGCTCGAAAATCAACCCGGACTTCAAGAAATTTGCGATCGCACTGGCCGACTTCACCAATTAGGAAATCTAGATCCTTTTGAGATAGAAATCCTCAACTTGTTAGAAAGAGCAACGGTTCTTACTCCCACCGAATTGCAGTATTTAGAACATATTGAGAACACACACAAGCTTGATTGAGTGCCTCACAACTATTTTCCCTTTTGAGAACAGCAATAACTTCGGAAATTTTATTTGATTCACTTGACAGTTCAAACACTGAGCCAATCAATTTTTGTTGAGCTGCTAATTGTCGCAGTGAATAACAAGCGATCGCTCGCACTCGCTCAGGAGACTTGCTAGCATTTTTAGCAGCAAACGGCCCCCAGAAAGCACTCAGTACAATCTTAATCTGTTCCGATATTGGGTATGTTTGACTCAAACAGTAATCCCAAACCATGTTATCGAATGGGTCGTCTAGTGCAACTAAAACACCCGATATTTGCGACTGCACTTGCTTCTGATTTTGGTCAGGTAACGGCTGATTGTTCAAATTGGCAATCATAGATTTCTCCTGTTAAGCTAACTTATTTACATCCCATTCAAGACTTTAGTATTTGCCATCAAGGAACAAACTCTCGTTCTTGAGGGGAGCGAATCCACAAAGTACAAAATCCTTTTTGTGCAGGTTTACCCTCTACTGTCAGCGTCACCCCCAATCGATTTATCTCAGTTTCACACAATTTTTTGCCACCTTTCTCGCTCAACAAAGCTTGATTCCAGCTCATAAGTTGGCGAGCATATTTCCCTTCATTGCTTGTTGCCCACTGAATTGTATCCGCGTTCTTGCGAGCAAACTGACCCTCTTTGCTCAGCCCCCATTCGAGAGCTACAGCTTGTTCTAAAGTGAGCTGGCGCGGCCCTTTTGGGTCGAGTTCAGGCGGTGGAATGAACCGGGGCACAGCTAACCCGATAAAAGCGCCGATCGCCATTGCCCCTAACACCACCCCGCTCCCAAAAATCACCGACCAAATATCGTGAGCAACTTTCTCTAAAGCTGCTTGTCGCACTAGGGTGTAAACTGAGTTAGAAATGTGGCGATGTTGCACCTTAACAGCCGCTTTTCCCTGCCGTTCTAAAAACTCCCTGCTTTCTTTTTCCCAATTTTCAGTAAGCTGCCGAACTTGTTCCAGTTCTTGAGAAATAACAGCTTGAGAATCTTTCAAATCACCTTGCCATTGAGATTGCCAATTCTTGAAAAACTGGTCAATCTCTTGTGGTTTTTTTTCTAACAGCAGTTCGAGTTGACCTGTAGCCAGCAATACGATAAAAAGCGGGTCATTTTTATTGAGACCGTATCGGTAAGCTGTCTGAATGACATGAGAGCGAAATTTGGAGTCTTTGCCCTTGAGTACCTGGCTGATTAGTGACTCAGTATCTCTCTCGTACATGGGAGAGGCAGATAAAGGATCTCTGTTCAGAGCTTCTCTTTCCCTCGAATCATCGTCTATGAGTTCCCAAAACTCCTTTTCATTTAGCTTACTCCCATCGGATTTCAACTTTTCTTCTACTGCATCTTCTGGGAATGTATCTGGAGAATCGGGCAAACTTTGCGAATTTTCAGCGGATTGTATGGAATTATTTTTGGTATTATTAAGTCTGCCCTGTTCCCTTGGCGTTTCCAATATCTCGCCAAACTCTTCAGAGTCAACTTCGGAAAGTTCTTCTAAAAGTCGATCGGACATTTAACCTCCTACCTAATCAAAATCCTAATCTTTATGCTGTTCTGCTTCGCGCATTCTATAGTGTGAACTCATATTTTGTCCGTCTCCTAACGAGTTCATCACCCATTGATCTCGTTTCCGGCTGCATCGTCAGGTGATAAATTAGAGGGCAATTTATGAATGATTGTTACAAGTCGCCACCTATCTCGGCGCAATTTTCAGTTGTTCGATTCACAGTCAACAGCGTCGCCCTGAGCGGAGCGTCGCCCTGCCCTTCGACTACGCTCAGGAACCGCGTAGCCGAAGGGTCGAAGGGTCAACAGTCAACATCATGTCTGAGTGCAACCGGAATTGATATGACTGTAAAATTTACAGGAATACCCGCAAATTATCGGTTTAGACACTATCTGTAGTATTAAGATGTGTTTCGGCACACCCAGCCCGCTGGCCCAGTGGTGAAGAAGTTTTTGAAACCCTGGAAATCTCGTAGCGGGCGATCGATCAATCTTCTTCTTTTCAGAATTTAAACGCAATAAACAACGTTTATTGCTAATATCCAACGCCTGGGATAACACAACTGCGTTGATTGCACTCAGCCAGCGGGCTGGTTTCGGCACACCCTATCAGTAGAGTCTGTGCGTAAGCCTTAATTTAGATTCTTAAAAGCTTACGATACCTTTTTTACAAATTACAGCCTCCTGAGACTTTACAACCTGTTGCTTATTTGGTTACTCATTTTGTTGCTCATTTTCTCTCTGCATTTCCTCATTTTTTTTTTGTTCATAAGGAGCGATGACGTCTTTTTTATTGCGATTGGGTGCGTTGTTAAACAAACCTACATCTTCTATCAGACGGAAACAGTCTTCCAGAAAAGTATGCAATCGCTGCTGACTAATCAAGAAGAATTCAGAGTGTTTCATTGCTTGAGAAAATGACAACCGCTTCGTATCAATAAACTTGCGCTCTCTTGCACTCAGAGCAGGCAAATCTACCACAGGAATTCGGTAATTATTAATGAGCTTGTTCATTTCCTTATGGCTTTGTACGTGCGACCAATCTTTGCAAACTCCAAAATTGCGGACAAAAATGTGATTGAGCTGACCTTCAAAGTAGTTGAAAGAGTCAATAAACATTTCAATGCTGTCCGTCGTGCCACCGCAAATAAACCACTTGCATACATCAACTCCTGACTGCTCTTTAAAATCAGGAGAGGTTAAATTAGCTTCGTCAATCCATTTGTTGATAATGCTGTAAACCCGAGCTGGTAAATTGACAATCACAGGAGTTTCTACTGCTGTTTCAAAAATAATATCGATATCGAAAAACTTCTCTTCATCTTCAACTAAAGCTACGATTTTTGCATTGTGTTCAGGATAGCGCTGCTGCACGTCAGGATTTTGAAAATCGCCATCAATTAACGTGTACAGCAGTTCATACTTCTGATTGAATTCAACCAGAATCCGAGTTAGCATCGACTTGCCAACACCACCTTTCTCGCCGTCAACCAAGTGAATCATGTTAGTCATTTCATTCCTCCTTGCTGGATGTCGATGTCTATTCAAGACTTAATAATTTTTAACTAAAGCTAGGCCCGACCATTGCCGGATCGAAACCAGCTAAGTTAAATGCGCTGTTTTCAAACTCAACTTCTCCCGAAAATTCCTCTGGTTCTTTTTCTTCGGGCAAACTTGCGGGATTTGAACTCTCAGGGGCAGTTAATTCCGTAGCAATAGATGCACCTGAATTCGATAAGTGAGGGAAAGTAGCTAAAGGAATTAAACCCGAAGAAATACCAGGGGCAATTACTCCTAACTCGGTACAGTTAAATCCCGCATCTCGGCAAACTTCATCTATCTGCCTAAGCAAAAAATTAATGCTTTCTCGCCTCAAATACTCTAACTCTGTACTAGAATGACTACCGCTATTGCGTAATGATGCTAACAGCCACCGCGCTTTGATTAGAGGTAAAATCGTTTCCTGTAAACTAAAAAAAGGATGATTTTGCAGGTAAGATAGCAAGATAGCGTCTTCGGAATCTGGCAAAACTTGACAGCGCCAGCAAAATTCCTTGTAACGTTTTCTAGGCATAATTCCTCACCTTCTTTCCAGCACCTCGGTAGGGTCCTCCCAATAAGAGAGCTGCATCTAAGTTTGCTTCTGATTCCTCTAATGAAGGTTCTGTATTGGACGACTCCTCCTCCTCACTCCATTTATTAGAATCATCTAAGCAGCTATCTTTGATACTTGAATCAGCATTTTGTTGAGCGCAAACTTCACTGTTTTGTTCAGTAATAATTTCAGTGTTTTGTTCAGTGGGTTCCTCAAATTTTTGTTCAGCGGGTTCTTCAAATTTTTGTTCAGTAATATCTTCAGTCTTTTGTTCAGTAGATTCCTCAAATTTTTGTTCAGTAGATTGCTCGGATTTAGCGTGAGTAAATTGCTCAATTTTTAATTGAGTAGGTGGCTCGGATTTTGGGTGAGTAGGTTGTTCAGATTTGGGCTTGGTAGATTGTTCAGATTTGGGCTTGATAGATTGTTCAGCACATTCTTTTACACTCTGTATATCAGTTGGAGGGAGTGGAGCATCTCCTGAAGTAGAAGTTGTATCTTCTGCCCTCTGAGAAGTTGCCGCAACAGAGCTTTGCCTCAGTACCTCAAACTGAGATTTGAAGTAAGAAAATAGTCCGTAAACATCAGCTATGCGGCAACCTAAACCATCAGGGTCAAGTGTTTTTGGCACTGTTATGCCTGCGTGCCAAGACAGCGAATAAGGAGAAAACTGATTTCGCAGTTCTGGCTTCATATATTCAGAAGTCCCCCCGCAAAATACAATTTCATCTAAATCGGGCGGCAGCACTTCATTAATCCAATGAGATAGCATTCGAGCGTAGTCGAAGCGAGACAGCTTGACTGCTTCAATCAATTGGTCAACTTCTCGATCTTTAGCTGTTTCCTCTCGATTCCGAGCAATTCGGTAAAAGTAAGGGCGGTTGTAGCTTACGCCCGCTTGAGCGATTGATAAAGCCAAACGGGAAGCATCGTAGTTAGATGTTCGCTCTTGAACTAGATCCACCAACCTTACCATTCCTAAGTCTGAAGTTTTGCCCTTACCGACAGCACCGCGTGCCGAAACTATTACCGAAGCATTGCGAAATCCTACCATAACAAAGGCAGTTACCCGCTGCTTGAAGGCTGAACCTAAATTACTGTTGTGGATCAAAGCAATGCCGCCGCCTTCTTGCAAAGCTTGGGTTTTGTCCAGGGTAACGGAGAGCTTGCCTGTGGGTGTTTCAAATGAAGCAGAGTATTGACTTAAGAGTTCAAAAAATTGCTTGGAGTCATTAAACTCGCCTGGGGGCAAGAAAACGGAGATCGCAGCGCTAAATTGACTGCCTAAATCTAACTTCCGCGACACTACCCACAAAGCTGCTAGAGCTTTGTACAAAGCGCTACTGTACTTCAGTCCCGCTAAACCGATGTGAGCATTGAATTGCGATGCTGCTAGGTAACCAACGGCTCGGCATTCATTACCAATTGCCACCCAAGCAATATTTTCGGGAGATGCTGATGCGAGGTTGGGTTGTGTGAAACAATTGGCTATGTCTTGGCTCACTGGCCCCACCTGCGATTCCATTACAAAGGAGTTCGCTTTACTGCCTGCTTGCGAGCTTTGGCAGAAAACTCTAGTAGATAAGCCGCCAAAATCTATAGCCAGAATCGCATCTGGTATTGAGGATTTTTTCTTCATAAACGCTGGCTTTTATTACGTTACAAAATGATAGTATTGGCTTCAGTTTAAGTCTGACCTCACCAAATCCGGTGGTTTTGGATAATTAAAATAGCCCCCTCCAAATGGCGGGGACAGGCTGCCTTTCAAGGAAAAAATCTTGGGTAGATTATCAGGGAAAGAGCTTTAGAGTTGTAAGAAACGGTGTAGGTATTGTGAGTGAGATACCGAGCAGGTACGCCCAAAGTATCTTCAATAAAGTGTTTGAGTTCGGTGTGGGAGTAGCACTTCTCGAACGTACCCCACTTGGTAATTACGCCATCGTTATAAGCAATACCCGCATGATTGGTCGATCGCGGGCGTGATAGCACTAACCACCAGAGTTGGGCGGGTTAAGTGGTAAGCAGAGGTCATACTAAATCAACTTAATATCAAGAGTAATTTTAAATATACGAAAAATTTAAAGTAAAGGGCTACCGCTAGGGTGTAAAAAATAGGGAGTAAGCTATGCTCTACGCTTTGATTAATTCAACAGGAATCCATCGGCTGGAAGTAGAAGAAAAGTTGGAACTTGCAGATTTGCAAAACCGAGTGGGCATTGCAGGTGAACCTGCGTTCATAGAATATGTCCGGAATCAATTTCCAGATCCCGCGATAGACCTAATCTGTGATGAGGAATTCTTATACAAGGAATTGCCCTTAACCTGCATTACTCGTCGCAGTATTGCACTTGGCGGTCAAGTGATTGCTACTGCCTGTACGGATGATGGTGAAACAATAGGGTTGACCGAAGCTCAGTTTCAATTAGTCGCGACAAATCTGATTATTGCGAGCAGGATCTAATCTATCATGCCTCAAGTTTGCGCTTGGGGCAACTTCCTTACCCCGAAACTCCTGAAACCGACTCAATTGTGCAGCAAGCATGGCAACACATGAACCCAGACCAACGTGCTCTGATTTCCAGTCGCTGTGAGGCTCACCGAGGGCGCACTAAGTCATTGCATTTACTTACTGTAGAACTGGAGGACTTGGATAAGCTAATCGACAACATCGAAGGTGAAGAAATCACACCCGAATTAGAAGTAGCGGTGCAACAACTCTTAGAACAACGGGGTAGTACCTACGAGCAATGGCTTTCCAAGGTTGATAACTACTGCGCTGCCATTACCAACCGCCATGCCCTGAGCCAACAACGTAAATCTGAAGCAGAACGCCTGAATAAACTCGCAGCTACCGACAGCAAACGAGTGAATTGGATGAAACAGCAACTCAAGAGCTGTCTCAAATCTCAGGGTGTCAAGAAACTAAGGCTGCGCCGCATCCACTTAACTATCAGCAACAATGGCGGAGTTTTGCCCCTCAAACTCCCTTGTGAAGTAAATCAACTTCCTCCCCAGTTTCAACGCATTGAAGTATCGCCCGATAATTCAGTCATCCGACAAGCCTTGGAAGCGGGAGATATCGAAGCTCAGAAAGTTGCACAATTCGGAGGACGCGAAACTCATTTGAGCGTTTTATAGATTGCCATTAAGCAGCAAATAATCACTTTTTACCAAGGACTATTTCCTGCTGAATGTTAACATAAAAACAAAAGTAATTTTAATAAGATAGCTGTCGCTAGTGTAGAAAAAACACTAAGTTAAAGGTACACAATGCACTGCTGTTTAGGGTTAGATTGTCCTCAAATGGGTTTAGATGAAGGCGGAGAGTGGGGAGCCTCTCATAGTTGTAAAAACACTTATTCTGGCTCCTTCCTTCTTCCTTCTTCCTCTTTCCTCCTGGCTCCTGGCTCCTAACTCCAATTTCTAGCTTGGCTGCAAAAGTGAGATGTTCCCGGAGAGTGCATCAACGAAGAAAGTTGCTACCGTTACACAGAAGCTGGGAATTTGTACGAAATAGTGCTACTCAAAGGATTCCCAGGTGCGGTGTATCTTTGCTGGCATAGCAAGGATAATGCGAACACCGAATGGACTGATGAAAAGTGGGGGTTCAAGCACCTCAACAACTGCGATTGGTTGCTGCACAGCAGCGCATCATTGAATGCCTTTGCAGAATGGCAACACGCCTATTACAAACTAAGCTCTAGAAACAATACCAAGTATGTCCGCAGTGACTTATTTGATGACTTTGAGTATTTGAGAAAGCAGGTAGACCCAGACTACGGGAAACGCCAAGAAAGCAGCGCTCTCATCCTATTTGAATAACAGAACACATAAAAATGACCAGAAACATTCACACATTCCTCAGAACGGCTTGCTTCGTGAGATGCCGTCACCATTCCCATCACGAACGAGGATACACCTTAAAGCATCATAAACTTGAGGGCATCATTCAAGTTTGGTTCAACTCTTTTGAGCTGTTGGATGAGGCAGAAAAAGTTTTGAGAACAGAAGGGCTTGAACTAAAGATAACTTTGGCTGATCAATCTAACGGCTGTTTTCTTTCGCTCGATTGTTAGATAACTACTACACTCTGGGATTAATGGAGTCATAAAAGATGCAGATTTTCTCATTGAGGAAGTACAATCCCATGTCTCATTCCAATCGGATGGTATCGCGCTATGAGTATCCCAACTGCTATCACGACAATGTGTATAACTTCAAAAAAATGATTTATCCAATCAACCCGTTTGATGATGGGGTATGGATTGAAGCTAGTCGGGTTCCGCCTGAAGTGTTCGTGCAGTCTATTAAAGTAGAGTTTATTCTGAGAGATGCGAAAAATCCTTGGCTGAATGTCATCAAAAATGATTCATCAGAAATGATGGTTCGTGTTGATGCCCAATGGATTCAAACATTTAAAATACCCCGATATCTGGGAGGTAACTCAAATGAAATAACAACAAAATAAAGAGCAATTCGTTGTTGAGCATTGACTAAAACAACGGTAGATATTGAATACACGAAAGGCCAAAAAACCAGCGTTTCCATGCCCTTTTACTTGAACAAGGAGGAATCATGTTAGGAACACACTTCATCGAATTACCCGTAGCGATGCCACCCATGTTACCGGGGATGGTGGGAGTCAACAACACTCAATACTTTGCTCTTTATTACCAAGGAAGCAAAGCCACCTGGAGTAATGGCAGAGCAATGGCTACATTTAGCTACTACGCCGTGTATGCGCCACTGATAGAACACATAACTCTCGCAATCCACTTAGAATCTTACAACTTAGGCTCTGATGATGAATTGCCCGAACACGCAATTTTATGCGACACTGTTCGCCATAAAATGTATGTCGGCGCGTACAAAGAAATCGATTATTTCCTGTTACAGCAGCATCCCCATGAGCCGTCCCAGTTGACCGCCCAAGAGTTTGAAGAAGCCGTGAAAGCGGTGGAAAGTATGACCTTAGAGCAAATGCAGCGTTTGGGAATGTTCGAGATGTTCGGCAACACCAATCCCCAAGCGCGCCTCGCAACCGCAGAATTGGTGCAGTGGCTAGACCAACAAATCACCGAAGAATTGATACAGCAATATATCCAATTAGCTAATCTGGGTAATTGGACAGCGGTGAGGGCATTAGACACCCTCAAGCGTAGAATCTCAGAAGGTAAGAAATACCACCAGCAATTAGAGAGCAACTAAATTATCTATGCCGGAGAAGTCTCGATATTACAGCCCCGGCATGGGTACAAAACACCCATAGTGTAGCAAACGCGGAGTTAGCCCATGAAGCGATTGACTTGGAGGGATAAAGCAATTTATTCAGTAATTTTCTCGATGCTTGGCAGCTTTCTAAGAGTAACGAAGACCTTTAACAACCAGCCGGGAAGTCCCTCGGTATATTTAGAGGGGATTAATCTGAGCGCTGCGCGAAGTACCCCGAATAAATTACCGCAGGGACTTCCCGGCTGGTTGTTAAACAAAAATACGAAATTTCCTCTTCAACGGCGAACACGCTCGCGCTGGAAAACTGTAAAGCTACCTTTAAACAAAGTAAACGGACACCAGCGGATTCGGATCGGATACATTGTTTCATGCCGATTCCAGAGAGCACTCCATAATATCCCAGTCAATGCCATCATCGGGGAACAAGGATAATTGCCCTGGCGATACGTTTGATTGACCGCGATTGTGATAGGACAGGTGACACGCGGTACACAGAGCGATTAAGTTTTCTGGGCGATTGTCCTCCGGTATCCGATTGCGATGGTGCACCGCTAAAGTTAAGGCACATCGTTCAGATTTGGTTAAGCCGCTTTGTTTACCGGGTCGGAGTTTACCGGGTCGGAGGCATTGTTGATGGCACTTTGCACAACGCCACCCCGCGTTTTCTTTCACCGAAAGCGCAATCTCTTGCCAATTGTCGGGATATCTCTTTGGTTTAGGCATAGCGGTAAAAGCTCATCTTTTCAAAATAGGGCGATCGCTCTGTTATCGAAGTAAATTCAATTCAAAGTTGTCAGCAGTCAATGTCAACTTCAACGCTGTCTTAATTCTCCCACAGGAATTCTGCCAATAAGCGAAAATCTTCAACGGTGGGCTTATACTCGCAAGCTACTTCCCATGCTTCGGTTAAAATAGCCCATTGTTCGGGAGTCTTAGGTTTTTGGCGCACCAGACAGAGTGAGGAAATTGGTTTTGATGCGGGCTTCTGATGGGTTAACCCCCGATTTTACCAGTTGTAGTTCAAATGATGGATGGATGCTGCTGGCAAGGATGTCGGCATAGTCCATTTCCAGCAAATTGATTTGTTCGATCGGCCAGTCAGTCATTCTCTGCATTCCATATTTCTTAGTGCCTATCTGCCATCATTTCACGCTTGTCTCATTCTTGAGCGATCGCCAAGTAAGAACACACAAAGTACACAGCAGCAGAAACTCGCTTGACGATCGCACACAGTCCCAGCGACCCCTGGGTTTTTTAGTTGGTGACTTTTGGGATGACGAGCGTTGGTGAGGAAACTTGAAAAGCAGTGGCTACACAACTTCTGTTAAGCTTGCTAGATTAGCGAGTAGTCTAAAAAATCAACCCTATGAATTCACTAACCTTTTTGCACAACATCAACATCAACAGCGCCATCATCAGCGTTTTGAACTTGGTGCTGTTTCTTGAATTGACGATCGCCTGTTGCCGGGGAATGTACCGGGGTTGGACGATCGGTGAAGCAACTGTTGGCAAAATATTCTTACTAACCACGATCGCTGCAATCATGTTTCGCTTCTGACAATCGTGGCCGCATGAGTTTGCGGTGTTAAGTGTGTGGCCTCAATGCGCGTTCTGGGTGTTTGCTGGGGGATTAGTCGGCTGCACTTCCAAGTGGGGTGTCGAGCGAGTGTTTTCCCGTTGCTGATAATTATCGTTCCGAACTATCGCTTTACATCGAATCTCTAGCTCGCAACATTTGGAATAGCCCAGTGCTGAGGGGGTTTCGTACTTGGAATAAGTTATTCCGCATTGGGGACATCAATTAGTAAACAGCGGGTAAGCGCCTAAAAGTTCTAAGTGTTGCAGGATAAGTTCGCCATTCTAGTAGCTCGCGCTCTCTTCCATAAATTATCCATCCAGTTTTGTGTTGGGGCTTTCTTAAAAATCCGGTTAAGTGCTGCTGGTGTTGTGATCTGTTAACACTTGTGCTATATTCTGAAGTCTTTATCCTTCTAAAATGCTTAATTGTCGTGCAAGTACCGGGTGTGACAGTAAGAGCCAGCCCAACCCTTGCTGGTCATAGGATGTAGCCATGACATCCTACTGATAGGACTATGCAAGTAGCATACGCGAATCAGCTTGTAAGGTGTGTCAGACTCTGATTATGGATAGATTCTCACATTATCAGGGGGTTCTTATCGGGTCTACCTTATTAATTGGGAGACTTGCATAGCTCCTGGTTAAGTAAGTTATTCTATCAAACAATTAACTAATCAAGATGTAATGTTTTAGTCCAAAAACTTAGTAATGCAAAAATTTAATAAAGTCGTAAAAGTACAATACAATTAATAGTATAAATTTTACCGCAAGCAACAAGTGTAAAATTAACAGGTGCGGACATCGGCTACACTTGTCTACGTTCGTTGGTTGGAAGAAGTGAGGTATGTGTGCAGACTAGGTGTTTAGAGTCAGAGGTGGTATTTGCTTCGAGCGAGGAGCTAGTTCAGATTAAGGTGCTTGCCGATGTGCATCGGCAAGAGATAGGCTTTGTGAATCGGGCAGTCCTGGCAGAAGCGATCGCAAGTCGTGAAATTCTTTACCACCCCTTCGGCTTTCTCCATTTTCATCACCGTCGAGACAAGATATCTACTCTTTACCATCTTTGCGTTTCCCCCGACCACCGCAGGCTAGGCATGGGTCGTCAGCTTATTTGGGCATGGGAAAAACACAGTAGGAAGTGCGGTATTACAAAACTGCGCCTAAAATGCCCCCTGGACATAGAAGCTAACGGGTTTTACAACAAGATGGGATTTGATCGGGTTCAAATTGAACCTGGTAAACGCCGCTCTTTGGTTGTTTGGGAAAAGATATTATGCTCTAATATTCTCCTGACAATTCCCAAGTTTGTGGCTGCCGTAAGTGCTGGCGGCCCTGAGATTGAACGCAGTCGGCAGTTGTGGAATTCTAGCGGTGATCGGCGTAATCCCTTTGAAAACGTTCTTTACTCACCGATAACGTGCCCAGCTTCTACTACAGAATACTTTCGTCAACAAAAAGATGTGGGAAACATTTCGGAAGTTTGGCTAGATTGCGGTGCATATCAGGTGCAACAGGGGAAATTTACTTACGATCGACTGCTGGAATTTTTAGATAATTTTTATCGCAATAATACTTGGGCAGATGGGTATGTATTGCCCGATATTGTACCCATCTCAACTGATTCAGATGAAATAGTGGAGTACAAAGTTCGCGAAACGCTTTACCATTGCGAAAAATTTTTCGGTAAAATGCCTGTTTATGTACAAGAACGCGCGATCGCCCCCGTACACGGACGCACTATCAACCAAATCAATCGCTGCATTGAAACCTATGCAAAAATGGGTATTACCCGTATCGGCTTTGGCTCTTGGGGAACGTCAGGACCCAACGGCAGCGTTAATATGATTTCTGAATCTAGTTTGGCATTGTTTAAGATTGTTGGCAGTATCGCCCGCGAAAAAAACATGAAAGTTCACTGCTTTGGCATTGGCGGTCCAAACAGCTTTTATCGCCTCCGCAACAACTCCCTTGTACCCCATAGCTTAGATAGCTCAACCTGGTCAAAAGCAGGAGCCTTCGGCAGCATCTTTTTTCCGGGTACTTCTCAAATTCAAATTACCGTTAGACGCGGTTTTGAAACTACTAAAACTGGTCTAGAGGAACTCAAAAAATCTACGCAACATTCATGTTACTTTTGTCAAAGTATTGATAAATTGAGAACAAGCCGAGAATATCGGATTATGCACAATTTAACTGCTTGGTTAGATACTTTAGAACGCGCTTTATGAGCAATAAATTAACTTTACATATTCAGCAAAATACTACGCTAGAAAGAGTAGCTATAATTCTTGATTTTTTGAAAAATAAAGAAACAAATTTTGAACAACTTGGAGCTAGTTGTAATTTAGGGCTTTCCGTTCTCCAAAAAGTGGTATTTCCCTTCTTGCGAAATCTTTCAATTATTTCAAAAAAAAATCCCCCCTCACTGACACCTCTTGGTCAAGTTGCAGCTAAAATTCAAGAGTCTAACCCCGAATTGCTAGGAGATTTTTTACATTTAGTAATTTATAATCTACACCAAGAAGAAGCTGAAAAAAGGTTTTCTTGGACTTATGCTACAGTTGTACAACAACTCTGGTTGCGAAAAGAAGTTGTTTTATCACCGCCCGAAAAAAAGTCCCTAGTTGGAGAAGTAATTGAAAAGGCTGCTGTGAAGTTTGAACTACCTACCAGTGAAATAGCATTTAGTGATACGAGTGTGGCTGGTGCCCTCAATTGGCTGCGATCGTTATCACCCAGTGTTATAGAACCAGAAGGCAAATACGAACACTTCAGCCGTCGCTACTTCAGTGCCGCTCCTATTTTACTTCAGGCAGTAGACACAATCTACAAACAGCAACAACGAACCTATGGAGTCAAGATTTTCTTGCGAGAAGAAGTTCAAGAGGCTATTTGTCAAATGTTGTTGCTAGATCCGAGCGGATTAGATGGTAGCATAGATAATGCTAAATGCACCTATGATTATGATCGAGGTGGCTTCTTTGACTGTGGCTATGAAGGGGGATACGGACAATGGGTAATGCTAACTCAATCCCCTGAGTGGACTCAATTGCTTTAGCTAAGTATTAGCATTCTCCGAGACACACTTTATATTTACAATCCATGAACAGATTATTAGAACAACTAGACTCTATCCAAGCAATTGTCGATACAGTCAATCCCTCCCAGATAGAAAATGAGCCTCAAGAAGTAGCCAGAGTTTATAATCTATATGCCACCACCTATAACCCAATTGAACCCGTAAAAACTCTAAAAGACCATTTGATTGAGGAAATTGGTAAGGGTAAACCTGTTACTGGCTACCTTAGTGCCGACTATGGGTATGGTAAGACAGCAACACTAATTTATTTATGGCAGCAGTGTCAGGATCATAAGATAATGGCGGTGCCACCTTTCAAGTTTAAAGAGCTGGGAGATTTGATGGTTGCCACTTATGGCTGGATAAAAACGCGCCTCAAACCAGAATTTCTTCCTCAGATTGAGGTACTGTATCGCAAATATGGCTTGAAGTCTCAGCAAAATATAGCAGCAGACATAGCGCTTAAGTACAAGTTATCTGAAGAGAAAGCTTTAAAAATTATTCAACAATTAAATACTGACACCACAAATACTGATAATGTTTTGAATTTTTGGCAGGAGACAGTTTTTCTCCTCCGACAAGCAGGTTTTGCAGGTTTAGCAATATTTGCGGATGAAAGCCAAGAATTTTTGCGAACAGAAGAAGGTGCTAGCGTTCGCATCCAGATTTTGAGCGATTTAGTTAAAGGAATGCGAGCTTTGGGTTCTACGCCTGTTGCATTAATTCTAAGTATGCCGACTACTCCGACTGAATCAGCTATTGAAGAACAAGCTGGTGATATTATTCACCGTATGAAGGAACAGAAAGTATCTCTTAGATTAGCTGGTGCGTACAGCTCTGAGTTCCCAGCAAAACTGTGGAATTATTTGTGTACTAATTTTCTGGAAGACAAGGCGCAGCAAAATCACTTGGCACATCCAGCAACAATTGAAAGTTTAGGGCAATTATGCGATCGACAAAACTTCAGCAATGGCCCTCGCACCGTCATTGAAGTATTTAAACGCATCATCCATTTTGCTCCAAATAATCAGCGTCCCTATACTCCTTTAGATTTGATTCAGGATTATCTAGAAGGACAAGTACAGTTATATGGCACGGAACAACACAAAATTAGCAATACTATCAAAACCTTGGAGCCGTTGATCTCCTTTCCAAAACACCCCAAAGGACGAGAGGTAATCAAGCTACTCGCTGGTTTCCCCTCAGGCCTTTCTGAAAGTGTAGCTAAACAATTTCAACTCTTAAAGGAGTTGAAAAAACTAGCAGAAGATGACAATTTTTACGGGCTGCACATTATACAGCCGACTGAGCGCACTTTTGCTTTAGTCGCCCTTCTTCAGACAAGCATTCCCACAGTTGTAGATAAAATTCTAAATCGATTTCGTCAGCAATGGTTTGGAGAGTGGAACGATACTCAAAAAGAAGAGATGGCTACAACGATTTTCAAGTCGGAAATTATTTCTTTACTCTTCCCACTTTCTAGAACTGGTCAGAAAGCCAATTGGTCTTGGCGTTATAAAGGGGAGTGGAAGCAGGATAGATTCGGAGTTTTTAATTTATTAGAAGGGGCTCCAGAAAAATATAATGCGGATTTTCCTAAGCGTTCTCTTGTTATCAGTGTCGGGAGTAAAGAATCTGGTTTAATGAGGTTTCAATCCCCAGAAGAAACTCACTTAGATTGGCGGTTTTACTTTAACTATGAGCGAAAAGCAACCGTCGTTCCACAAGTTTTAACTGCGATCACCGGAACTAATCAAGTAGACTTCCATCTTCAGTTAGGTCGAAGTTTTGAAGGCGAATATCCCACATCATTCGGCTTACTCCGCAAAGTCATGGCTTCCGAACAATGTTCTGTTTGTACGCTGCTGAGTTTGTCTCATTATATTCAAGACTGGCTCTCAAAAAATCCTGAAGTCAGTAAAGCCGATCGCTCTAGATTAGAACACCATCGCCAAGAGTGTCACCAGTATGCCATGCGATTGCTGTTTCCGGCGATTTCGCCTCAAACTTGGGAAATTGGGGGCCTCAAGGGGGTAAATGGCTCAGACAGTAAACTTATCGAATCAGTGTTCTATCAAAAATGTAAAGCCTTATTTACCGATTATAAGTCTTTCTATAATAGTCTGAACCCGACGTTACGTAAATATAAGTTCCTCTTGGAAAAAATACCTTTATCTGTTCGCAAAGGTCGTCAGTTATATCAAGTTTCCAAAGAAGAATTTGAAAAATTGTTTGAAATGGGGAGTTCTAGCCTACCCAGTGTTTTAGCGGTTTTCAAACAACATGGCTTGATGAGTGGGGAAAAAATTGCCAAGCGGAAAGAAGGAAATTCCCAAATTAAATTTACAGAACATCCTTTGGAATCGTTTATTAAAGAGAAACTGCAATCACAAGGCAGAACACAAACAGTTGAGACGGCGTGGGGACAGCAAGATGTTAAAGCATTAGAGTATTCAAAGTTATGGAAAGCAGTTAAACTGCTTGGCTATCTTGAAGACGAGTTCCAAGAAGCTCTTGAATGGTTGCAGCGGCGACGCTACATAGAGTGGGCGCGTTCAACGGATATTATCCGCGAAGCCAGTTTGGAATTAGAGCCAGAGGAGTTAAATGGTCAATTAAAAGAACTCCGCGTTCGGGTTTCTTCGTTACTTGAAAGTTTTGATGAGACGATTTTACGTGAAATCAATGAAAAGATAAATGAGGAGGAAAAAATTCTTGATGCTAACCATGAGTCAGAGGTAGCTCTCGACCAAGTTCATAGAAATATCCAAGCCGAACGGGAGCTTCTAGAAAATTTTTGCATTGAGAGGCGCTCAACCCTGCAAAAAGAACTGCGTGGAATTAAACTCAGGCTAGAAAAATTTACCTTAGACTTGAATGCTTCTAAAATTAGTCAAATGATTGAGAGTGATAGCGGCCTAGAATCTTGTCTCAATGACTACCGGATAATTTTGGAAAGGCAAGTAAATCAGCTAGATAAAGATTGCCAAAGCCTAGCTAGTTCGCTTAAAGTAAATGAAACTGATATACTTGCATTGCATCATCAGCTAAAGCATTGTCAGCAGTTTTGGCTAACTTGCGAACCCACTAAATTAAGGCTTGAGGAGTTGGTAGATGGTTTAGAGAAGTGGCGGATTATTCTAAATCGAGCACAGATGTTACGAGAGAATTTGAATAAAGACCCAGTTCGCTTGATGCGTTACGATGATGACTTTGTTGACCGGGTTGTTAAGCATTTTAGCAACAATCAGCTTGAGAGTTTTAGACAGTACGATTTACTGCAACAACCTTTGGTTGAACTTGAAGAGGAAATTAATGGTGAACAGCGCTCGCGTCGAGAGGCTTTCGAGCAAATGCTTAGTCGTTACGAAGTCTTACTGGATCTAATTTCAATTAATGAATCTCCTTTGAAAAATCGATGCAAATTTGATGATGAAGACCGGGATGGATCTTACCACATTATGAAAGGAGTTGTGTGGGAAAATTTGCAAAAATTCTGCGAAGGTTTGGTTTCAGAATGGGAGCAATTGGAGCGTGATTTTTCCTTTATTTCCCAAGAACGCGACCACGATATGACAGAGTTTTTGAGTCAACTCACTGATTTAAAAACACAGCTATCATTACAAAGAGAACAGTTGCCATCTGCGATCGACAGCTTAGCCAACCTTGAAGAACAGATAAACGAACTCAAATCTATTTTTGAACGCGGTCAGGTTCTTCAGAATAAATTGAAAGAAATTCATTTTAAAAGAGATGAAAGCCTTCTGGAGGAAGAAAGACAGCTTTTAAATGCCATTAGCTCTGACAACAGTGCGATCGCCATTAGCCAACTTCGTCAAAATTTGCCACATAATCAGGAGGTATGGGAACTCTTAAAGACTTTGTACAAAAAGGGACATCTAGAGATTATGCTTCGCCGTCGGGATTAATCTTTAAAGAGTGAGGACTCCAGCTCATTTGTTAACAGACTGCTCGCGATCAGCCTCTTCCGGCAGATGGTGTTTCTACCACTTCTGTTCGCTCCAGGTTGCGTTAGCAAAGCTTACCGAGGATCTGAGGTCTATGAGTTCTCCTCTCAAGGCGAGACCATAACGCTTTAACCAATTGCCTATTCGCCAGATTTGGTGATAACCTTGAGAAGGTAAGCTGCCTTCAGGAGGTCTTAACCCGTATAGCAGAGAGCAGTAAAATATTGTGACCTTAGTGTTTACTGCAATAGACTCAACCTTTTACTTATACGCTTAAAGGTACTATGTCCAAGATAATTCCAGTTTTTTACTTACCAAAAGAGTATTATGAACAGGACATGAGGGTACTGGCGGAAGGGCTTGTAGCTAATAACGGTCAGATATTAAAGGCTGCATTGTCTTGGTTGGAAGGTAAGCTAGTTACTCATAAGGCACATAAAGGAAAGCCAGTAGGAACCCCCATGTCTGCTACAACTATAAAAAACTATTTAGCTGGTTTTTATGTTCTCGATATTTATAAATTAGATGGTCAGTTATATTCAGAAACTACGCCTGAAAAAACCAGAGCATCAATTTCGGTTCAGTCTAAAATAGAAGTTATCAAGCCCTTAGAGACTCTGGCTAAAAAGTCTTCTTCTCTTGAAGTTTTTAATGAAAATTTAACTCAAATTTGTTCTCAATATTCCCCAATGGTTAAAACTTACAGTAACGATAGATTTTTACTGTGTGAAAAGTATCAATTATCAGAAAACCCTGAACTTGCTAAACTTCAAGAGTTATTAATACAACATTGTGGCTATAGCTATGTTGGTAATCCAGGGGTGGGTTATCTCGATCTGTTTTATAGACACAAGATACAAATTGACAATTACTTAAACCTTTTAGACTTTATTTTAAAAAATTATCGCGATATTGCCCAGAAAAGTCTGGGTCTAGTTCCAGTTGCTCAGATTCGTGATAGAATTATGACGCAAGGATCAGATTATACGGAAGAACACTTTAAAAAACATCTGATTCAGTTGCAACTGACTCACCGCATCGAATTAAGGACAACCAAGTCTCAGCTTGCCCGTAATATGGGAATTGAGTGTATTGACATTCGAGGAGTCAATTACGGATTTATCAAACTTCTAGAACCTGCTATTGCTGTCTAAGTATGTCCTATCAAGATGTTAAGGGAAACCTTGTACCGCCTGCTCTAAATCCCTACGTGGCTTCTGGCTCTGCTATGTCAGTATTAGAGCAGAACTATGAATTTACAATTGTTCATACAAAGTTTATTGACAATCTCCTGGAAGAGGTTAGACAATCACTCAATATAAAGAGACCAATAAAACTATTTTTTGTTGGAGATTATGGATATGGCAAGACAACTTTATTAAATCTTATAGCCAAAGAATTTCATGATAGACAAGGCATTTGCATACCCATTAAATTCTCTGAGATAGTTACGCCTATTGCAGCGTCCAGCCAGCCAGATAAGCACTTTGAGAGTCTTCTGGGAGCTATTTTTACCAAGATGTATAACGTTTTGATTAGAGAAGGATGTTTGACTAAACAAGATGAAGTATTATTCGAGAAGATAGAGTTTATCGATTTATTTGAAGTTTTTTTGGAAATGCTGAATCGAACGCAGAAACAGAATATATTAATTGCTTTTGATGAAGTAGAGCTCCTCTTTTCCAACCTAGAACTAAAACTTTCATATTTTATGACTTTTTTGCATGGGTTGTCCGAAAAATTTTCAACCAGACCGGGTTGGGGATTGTGTATAAGTGTCACTCAAGAATACTACAGTCAAATTATTTCAGAAGCTAAACAGTTACAAGAGGCTAGGTTTAACTTTAAAATTATAACTCCTCTACCTTTCTCCGAAGTGAAAGAATATATAGAAACAAAAAACAGTTCAGTTACTTTGAGAACAACTGATAAAATTTATCCTTTTGAAGAAGAAGTAATTGATTTTATTACAGTAGTCTCTGGAGGGGTTCCAAGATATGTAGAAACTATTGGCCAATTGCTTTGGGCAGAAGCAGAACCCCACCACACTTTGGTTAGTATTGAAACTGCTAGAAGAATTTTCAGTAATACTTATCGAGTTTACGCCTTATCATATTTCTCAGAGTTACGGGACAGTTTCAAGTTTTCGGAAGAATCGGAGGCTTTTTTGAATATTCTCTTTTTTAGCGGTGGGAGAAGGCAGTCTATTCCAGAGCTTTTGAAATTGAAGGATGCTTGTTCAATTTCATATTTTTATGGACTGTCCGATGAAAAAGCTGATTATAGGTTGAATAGAGCACGTGTAGAACTTAAAAATAAGTTAGGATCTGAGTATTTAGAAGTGTTTGGGCAAAGACCATATAGGTACACCCTCACTAGCTTAATTTTCCAAGATATCTTCCGTTCCCGTGAAAGAATTTAATAAGAAAAAGCGTCGAATATATGACCCAAAAAGATTTTAATCAGTACCTCAACTTAAAGGGAGATAATATAACGAAGGAAATTCAATTATTGCGAAGAAAACTGTCAGATATAATGAACCCCTATAGAAGACCTATATCTTCTATTTTACCAGAAGAACGCCAGGTAGAAAATTCTTTATTATTTGACGATATAGATATTGAGGCTTGCTATGAGAGGTTTGATAGTTGGGATGGTTCTTTGTCAAAGAAAAAAATTCGGGATTGGATTAATCAGTTTGAAACAACTCTAGACCAAAACATAGCATATTTACTCCTGAGTAAGTTTCAGTTTTTCTCCAAAACTCATATTGAATCAGCTAGTCAAAATTTACAGAAAAAGTTACTTGACTTACTTCTGACAAAAGAGAATCTTTGCAAAGCTTTTCGTGACGATCCTAAAGTTGCTTTGAAAGGTAATGAAGCTGAATTTAAAAAATGGTTGAGAAATAAAATTATTAGATATGCTGAATTACCTTCACCGCCGAATACATCAGTGGAAAGTCAATACGGCCTTTGGGGAATTTATGAAAGGTCGGCTTTGACGGCAACTAGCGTTCCTGATGGCAAAAAAATTAGACCTCTGAGCAAGTATTTTCAAGCAGGTACAGAAAACTATGAAACATCAGTTTTTGTGTTTATGGACTATACTAACGGTTCTGGTAATCAACTCGCCAAATGTATTAGAGAAATCAATAAGCTACTCAAACAATATCCTGCATATCAACAGTCATTGTTTATCTTTATGTATGTAGTTCAGGCTACATCATTCAACTTAGCTAGTATAGAATTTGCTTCTGAGAACAGTGAGACTATCTATTATGAATCGATGCTCGACTATAAAAGCCAAGAAATTACGGATATTCTCGACAGCCACCAAATTTCTAAATCAGAATATGATGATTTCATAGAAAAATATTGCCTGCGTGCTTCTGGAACATCATCCGTAGGCTATCGTGAGTCGGGAGCCTTAACCTGCCATCATTATAGTTGTCCCAATAATACATTACCTTTTTTTCATAAACCCAGTACAAATTGGGAACCGCTTTTTAGAAACAGTCAAACACCAAGCGCCACTCGCTATAAGCAAAAATGATTTGCTAGACAAAAATCTACGCACAATCTCCCGGTCGCCGGAGAACCATAAATGGGTTGGCAGGCTCGACCTGATAACCAGGATACTGCGATCGCGCGCTCGCCACCGCTGCAATCCACTCTGGATGGTCATCATTCCATAAAGGATGTCGAATCATTTTGATTGTCCGCCGTCGAGCATTCTGGTGCACGTAGCCAGTGAGAGTCTCAAACTGCACTGGTGCACCATAACCCAAGCGTTGAAGTGCGGCTGGAATTGGAACTTGCACTAAGTTGAGCCAAGGATTCTGAATATTGCCCCAAGAAGAGTTGAGATCGATCGCCGACGCAGGATTAGACACCAATCGTGCCATATCTAAAGCCAGTCGCCAATCCAATAACCCGTGATAAGCCAGATTTTGATAGTCCCGCAAACACAAATTGCAGGAAGTATCACAATCACTTCCGTGCTCGTGAGGAGTCGTCCATTTCCAGGCAATGCTGTTTGAAATTGTTGGATCTGCCCGATCCATCAGTCGTTGAAACTCATTCGGTTGGGCGAGAAATTGGCAATATCCAGCTCCATTTTCCAATTGATCGCAAAGAAAAGCTTGACCTATAATCGCTCCATTCTGCTCTAATGAACGAAAACCCGCCTGCAACTCCAGTGCATCCACATCGAGAAGAGAAGCAGCCGCTACCCGCAGCCAAAACGCGAAAGAATACCAAGCAGCACGACCTTCAACTGTAGTTGGATTGGCAAATATGCCATTAGGCCATTCCTGAATATTTACTAATAGGATATCTGTTTTACGTCGAGATAGTAGAGCTACCCGATAAACCGCTCCAGATGTACTAACCGAACTGTTTTGCTTAGATACAGCATAAGCTCCTGATTTATGTCGATTATCAATCCTAACTCTTTCGTAGAAGTCAAACCCTCCAGTGCCACCATTATCATTAACCGAAATGATATTGTCATTGAATGCAGATACAGAAGCATTAAGGACAGATGCAGGCGTGCCATTATTTGCAGGCGTGCCATCATTCGGAGGGATACTCAAAGAAGGTCGTGTCGATCGCGGTTGCCACTCAAATTGCCCATCAAAGTCCTCTGGTTGCAAGTCTGTAAAAAATGCCTTGGGTTCCCTGGCATCAATGTAACGCATCGCATCATTTACACCACAAACTGGACATTGAGTTGTTGGCGATCGCTGACCGCCAGGGAGTGGTTCATTTAAGGTTATGTACGGGTAGATTACCGCTTGACAGTTACTACAAAGTCCGAGAGATTCGTTGCCCTGAGTGAGTGCTGGGACTAAGCCTGGTGCGGTCGCAATTGTGTTGCCTTGAGGATACAATTCAACCACACCACAAGCAGTGTGAACCGCCTTATCTTTGACAGTCTCAGATCCTGGTGCAAATTGGCTGATAGCCACATCAAGGTTGCGATCGACTATTCCCGTCTCTGGTGGCCATTGAGCGCCCGGTGAGGGCCAGCGCGTGTAAAGCAAACGCACCCGCGTTGGAAAACCAAACATCGGTAATAACCCCGCATTTGCCAAACGTTCGCTCAGCGCATTCTGAGTGTATGTAGGGTCATTTACAACATTTTGAATGGCATTTATCAGGTTTTGGCGGAGATAATTCAACATTTGAGAATTACTAGCATTCGATAATGTTGTTTGCACCCGCAAAATATCCAAAACTGACAAAATCTTCGGTTCATTGGCTGGATTGTTTAACCAATTGGCGATCGCTACTTCATAATTAGCCCAATTAGCAACATCACCAAACTCACCGTGTACGTTGTCAGTCCCACCTAAAGACGCAGTGATTCCTGTGTCTGTGAAAGCTTGCCTTAACACTTCTTTGATGAGGACGCGCTGGAAAATTTCTTGACTCTTCATCTCAACGTAGGGCGGTGGCGGCGGATCGCCTGTGATGCTTTCAGGACGCTGGAAGTAAAAGTCATCGTGACTTCGGCCTCGACAGAAGGTAACAGCTAATGAAACTCCCGCAGAACGTCTGCCAGCACGACCAACTCGTTGCTGATAATTAAATCGGCGGGGCGGCATATTTGCCATCATTACTGCTAGCAATGCACCAATATCTACCCCCGCTTCCATTGTCGTTGTGACGCTCAATAAGTCGATACCCTGAACCCGCAGAATTTCTTGATTGATAGGGATGTCTTGAAATAACTCCTGGCGCCTAGTTCGCTCTTTTTTGTCAGTTTGACCCGTTAATTCCTCTGCATTCATGCGGAACGGCTGACCTGATTGCTCTGAAAGATAGGTATAGTAATCAAAGTCGCTTGTTGTCTGTCCTGGTGTCAGATGAATTGTGGAAGTATTCGGATTGTCAAAACGGCGATCGCTGTTACATTCGGGGCAAACTCCAGCAGCAGGTTGAATAAAGAAAGCATTGCATTGCGGACAACGGAATCCCGGACGCGAACCATCAGAATTTGCCGGGGGTGGTAAAACGAGATAGAGGCGATCGGGATCGAGTATAAATCGTTGACTTTGAGATTGATTTGAAGGTTGGATTGGAATGACTTGTTGTAACTGATGCTGCACGTCGCTTAGTTCAAGGCCCGTTCTACTAATGTACCGTTGAGCAAACTTAGGCAAATCTGAATTATTGTCGAGACGGACATGGGGAAAATAGCGATGTAATTTCCGAATTCCTAATTGTCGAATCACTGCTTCAGTTGCTTCAATCAACGGAGTTCGGTTTCCTTGATATTGATAGCTAACCCAACCCTGTGCCAGTCCTTCAATAGTCCGAGCAATGTGGGGGAAAAGAGCATACATCAACTCTTCAGTTAAGAGAGCTTCCAACAGGTCAGCATGAGCTCTCTGTTCCTGGGTGCCGGGAATAACTCGTGCGATTGGATTAGCATTCCAGTTGTAGCAATCAAACCAAGGAAACCTTTCTACTCCCCTTCCCTGTCCGACTGTATAGGTCATAGTCCGAAAGCTGGGTCTGCCCGGACAAATGCCATAATTGAGAAGGCCATCTCGAATCTTATCCCGCAAATTCAGAAGAGGAATTCCCCCTGGGTAGCGCTCTAGTAATCCTAGCCATTCGTCACGAGCCTGCTGATTACTTGAGGGCAAATCATCAATCCAGTCTCTTGCTTCATTTACCAAAGCCTGATTAGTATTGCGAAATCGGTTGCGCCGAACCATATCATCAGGCTGCGGATTCGCAACAACAGCAGTGTAAAGATCTGGGTTCAATGCCTGCAACCTAGTAAGTGCTGTCTGGTTATTTGCAGAAGTAATGCGGAGGAAGCCTACAAAGTCATTCCAATAATCTTGAAAAGACTGAATCAGCAACATCCGCGCCATGTCGCGATAATGATCGCGCTCCATCCCTGCAGCTAGCTTGGCGGCATCTTGACGGCTGTCGGAAAATATGACCAGCTTGCGAGACGATCGACTGGTGGGGCTTATTGGTGCTGGCATTTCTCTCAGAAGTCCACTGGCAAGCACTTGGCAAGCTTTCTGAAATCCGGTGCGGTGGAAACGCAGGGGAGTAGGAAATTTGTCTCGTCTTCCGTAGTCAGCATCACAGCGAGGACATTTACTTGGCAATGCTCGTTCTTCTGGATGATTGCCTGTCACTTGATAGAGCCACCCTGGTATTTCTTCATCTACTTGTGGTTGAGTGCTATTCTGCGTAAGTGCGCCTGTAGTCCGATTTAACTTGGCACGAACCCATCGGCGTTTTATTTTATCAAGCGTCCATTCTGGGTCTTGTGGCTGCGTATCCCAAACAGGTGTCTCTCCAGGCAAAGGCCAAAAAACTCTATAATTTCCGTAGCGTTGATTGAGAGTAATACGGTCAGGGATTCCCTCTAAATCGGGTTGATCGGGTGTAAGAATTTCTACATTTGTGTTTCCTATTCGTTGAGTAGTTTTGTTGTAGCCTCCAAGAAAAACCTCTCCACACACTTCACAAATAATTAAGTCCAAAACACGAGAACCACAGGAGCAGCTAAGGCGATGAGTGGCATGAATTGCACCAACAGTCGGAGGATTCGGAGTGTTCTGCCTTATATTTCGATCGACTGGTGAATGGGTACAGTTAGGATTACAGCAAGCCCATAAGTTTTGCAGGTTGCGGAAGAATAGATGACCGCGTACAGGTTGAGGCGATCGCCCCGTACTCACTCGTTGAGACATTCCCAGTCCTAGAAGTAGCCCCCGCATCGCATCAGATACCAACCCATTACTCGCAGCACCAGAGAAAATTTGACGGTCTAAATCTGTTGGATCATTTAAGTGTTCTGCATCTATAACTTTCGTAGCCCTCACTGTAGGGTTAGGATTACTTGGATTAAGCAGACGATCGACTTCGCGACAAGCATCTCTCAGTACATCTGCTGCGCCTAAAGTAGCCAGTGCTTCTCCAAGATGTTGTTCCGCACTTAGTCCAGATCCTGCCGGTTGTCCAAGCTGCATAGCCAAATTAGACATAGCATTCCGCACTTGATTAGATGCTGAATTTGGCGGTTGCATTTCCTGCAATGGGTCAGCTTGTACTGACTGAGCAAACTGGGCAAAAGCATTTTGATAGGCCGAAAGATTGAATCTTGCCCCTGGTGTTGGTGGGGTTTGTTGTCCTGTGATGAAGTCAAAATTATCGCGGCCAAAAAACTCACGCAAAAAGTCTCTGCCCTGTTGATTTGGCTCAAGGCTAGCTGTAGTCGTCAAAATCCGTAGTTGTGGCGAGTCTGGTGTCAATCCCAAACGCGAATACAACAATCGCAGAATATAAGCAACCTCTGTCCCCGGCGTACCGCGATAAGCATGAAGTTCATCAATAATTAGGAAAAATTGGTTGTCGGGATTGTCAGCAAGCCAGTCACAAGTAGCATCAAAAATATTGTTCTCAATACTCCGCATCATCATAATGTTGAGCATCGAGTAATTAGTAATTAGAATATCCGGCGGACTATCTTGCATATCCCACCGAGACCACATTTCACCGCCATCAAGTAGCGGTTTGTAGTAAGGCAAATCGGGCATATCCTGAAGCCAAGACGGATTGTTTTGGATATCCGTATCTCTCTGTCGGCGCTGCTGTTCTAGTTCCCTTAATTCATTTTTCAGTCGTCTGATACTATCGTCTTTCTGTATGCCTGAAACTGGTGTTTGTCCGGTGTAGCGTCCAAAGGTAATTCTATTTCCCCCTCTGTTTTGATTTAACCACTGGTGTACTGATGGCGCTTCTAGCGCTTTTCTCAGCCGTCGCAACTGGTCTTCAACTAGCGCGTTAAGAGGATAGAGAATCAAGGCACGGAGGGCTTTTGGTCGGGGTGTATGCGCCCATTGAGAGATACGGTCGCCATTAGAATTTACATTGTTATCCCACCAACGATGATTTGATGGCGGTTGGCGATTAGCCCCCCAAGTTTGGGATTCCCTTGCTAACTGTGCCAAAAGCGGTAAGAGGAAACATTCGGTTTTACCGGAACCCGTACCAGTAGTCACGACTAAATCTCGCTGGTTAACCAACACTTCCCGCAGGCTTTCCCATTGGTGTTGGTAAAGCTGGACTCCCGGATCGAAAATCATTTGCCCAAGTTGTGCCAAATTGTGGTATTCGGAGGGCAGTTGATTGGCTGCGGCTGACAAATTCATCCCCGATGATGGATAAATCGGGACAGGCTCAACTAAGGGAGGCTGACTCAAGATACCTGGTTGCTGGAGGAGGCGATCGCGTTCATCAGCCAAAGCGCGGTAACGCAGGGGAAAGGCACTTTTGATATATAGCTGATAAATGCGATCAAGTCTTTGATATGCGCCAACTAAGTCATGCACTGGCAGGTACCTCTTCGCACTTTACATTAAGTTTATCAGTTAGCAGAGAAATTACTTCCATCGGCACGTTCTCGTAGAGCAACCAGGATTTTTGATAAGTTGGGAGTTGTCCAGATGCTAGCACTAGCGCACGTTCGTAAATTTCAGGCCAACGCTGGGAGACAGGTATTGCTAAACGCCAGCTAGCGCGATCGTAACGTGCAATACATTCAAAGCCACTGTGCTGCAATGCTAAAAATCGTAGACCATACCAGTCGCCCTGTCGCCAACTAGCGCTTTCTTGGTCATAAAAGAGTGTATAGCCAGGACGATCGCTCTCCTCTATCCTCCACATCTGGTACATACCTGTTTGATTGGGAGAGATACAGCTAATAAAATCATTACCATCAAAGCGCTTCCACTCGTATATACTCGGCACAATTCCCTGCAAGCTTCTGAGATTCTGCTTCCAAATGTCAAGATTTGGTATAATTTCAGCAAGTCGGCTCGATACTTCCCCAGCGTAAAGGATAGAAAACTGGCTTGTAATTATATTAAAGTCACTCAAATTGAGACGAATGCAAGGCGGTGCGTCTCTTCTTGATTGATGACTGGAAATTATATCTGTATATTTTTCCAACTCCTTCAGCAACTTGATGCTGCGTTGACCGCAAAGAAGAAATTCTGGAGAGTCTGATTTAATCTTAACGAGGGCTGTAGGAGCCATAGACCATCGTGTACCGTCTGAAGAAGACTCAATATGCCCAAGCAACCTAAGCCTCCGTAAAATGCGTTTTGGTTCCTCAAGTCTCAGAGTATCGCAGGCTTTTTTGAAGGATTCCCACGTTCCGCTACCAAGGGTAGATAGCCAGTAGAGAAGGTGTTCGTAACGCTGGGAAAGTGCCTCAATATCTGGTGACGATTGATTGATAGGCGATGAGGCGCTCGCCTCAAATGGGTTATCATAGGTAACTTTCTCTACAGGCTGATAAGGAATAGGGTTCGTGTAATCGTAAACTTCATGGGCTGCCCCAACCATAGATTTTATTTGTTCATAGGTGAAGCTCTTATTGCCGGGAACTGCCGAAGTTTTAAAACAGGGAAATTTGAGCAAATTAGAGTTTACAATTTCTTGAGGTATTTCTCCTAGGGTACTACTTTCAATTGCTAGAAAAAAATAAAAGCTTTTTCTAGAAGTAGCTCCTTTTTCCAGTCGCAGAAGTGGCACATATTGACTGATATTTTGGTGTTGTATGTGTTTGGAAACTTCCTGGATAAGTTGTTTTGGGTTCCCTTTGTATGAAAATCCTCTGTACCAACGTTGAATTTTGGTCATTTTACTTTTGAATTTATTTAACTTTATTGAGCCAATGACTGAAGGACGCTGCCACAAATATTATGACTTGAACCGATCGGCATCACTTCACAACTTGATGGTTCTACTATTGACAGACCACTCCAATCAACAATTCTGACAAAGCGCTCGCTAGATTCACCTCCACAAGTAGCTTTTACGAGATAGTCACCTACACTAGGAAAGTTAACTACAATGGGAATATTTGTACTTTGCTGTAACTTTTCCCAAATTTGGGAATCATCCGATAATCGAGTTACTTGTAACTCAACTGTGGGATGGAAACCAAAGATAGTTACTAGAGGGCTATGTCCCTCTAGCCATGCACCCAATTGAGGTACGCGCAAACCACCTGAAAAGCTAATAGATAAACGGACACTGGGTTGCAAAGCATCTTTAAGTTCTTGACTTTTGATAAAGACTGCATCCCAAGCTTGGGAAACAACCATGCAGGTGTGAATTTCAAACCAGGTAGAATTTTTAAATACTGGTTGTGCTCCACCCTGCCATTTCAATAGCTGCTCATCTTGCAACCGTTGAATATCTGAGAGCAGTTCTTTTTTGTAGAGTAGGATAAATGGTGTACCGAGGGATGGCGTTCCCCAAGAAGCATAGGCTCCTGAATCTGGGTTATCGGGATCTGGAATTAATATCCAAAAGTTACGCTCGGGCAAAATTAGGGAATCCAGGTCTGTAGAACAACTAATTTGGTATCTTGCACCGCGATCCAATTCATTCATATTTATTGGATTTTTTAGAGGGAAATACCATCCAGCGCGTTCGTCCCGAAGCTGGTGAACGTTATCTCTGTACTGAACTTGTACCGATTCTACTGGTCGCCCTTTTAGCTGTTTCGGGTAGAGATAGTAATCAATCTGGCCCAAGAATGGATCTTCAGTGCGATATAAACCTGCAAAAAGGTAGCGGCTCCAGGTGCGTACTCCTTGTTTTAGTGTTACTGGTTTCCCCTCATTTTGCCATTGTTCGTAAACTTCGTGAATTGCTTCGGCAACGGCTTCATAGCGCTGCCTGTTGTCCGTCAGTAACTCTTTTAAGTGTTGGCAAAGCCTCGGCGTCTCGCGGCGGACATGAGTAAATAAAGTTTGGGCATCCCATTGGGCTGTCCATTGCTTTTCGTTAAATATATCTAGAAGTCGGTTTTTATCAGCGTGGCGTAGAAGAGATTGCGAAATTGGATAATTTATATAGGTAGTTGGACCACCGCGACCCCGAACTGCTGAAGGTAAAAATCCCTGTTGCCTTAGCCAAAGATTCCATTCTTTCCATAGCGGTTCTTCAGCAGCGGAACCAGATTCCATGCCCGGTGGACGACGAGCGTCGGACAGACCTAAAATTTTCTGCAATCGCCGGAAGTAGTTTAGTTCTGATATTTTTTCTTCCTCAGCCATCTGATAGGCGGCTAGGACTGTGGCACTGAGAAAGGCAATACTTTTGGGTAAACCGTCAGAATCACACCCTCGCAAGTTGCTCAAATTAACTTGTTGGTCAATGATGACTCTTTTCCTTACGGCAATCAAAAAGTCATCGCGACCGTTGTTGACGCCCGTATCCTTTCCAAATTCTAGACCAATACGCTCGAGTACATCGTCGTCAACGCTTACGTAAAGTTTAGTACCGCGCGGTACGCCACTGGTAAAGTAAGACACTAATGCTTGGTTCCATTCTCTGTAGCTTGCCATTGCTGTTTTCGCTTCTTTGGCTTACCATCTGAGCCGTTTGTTTAAATTATCCCAGGTTTGTGTGACTATTGGTAGTTAATGAGATTCAGCCTGGCGTTGCTGAATACAGGTATAAATTCAAGATTTCGGAATGGGTATAAGCTAAGTAGGGTGAGTTTTGTAACATCAAGCGAAAAGTTGATTCATACCATGAATGAGCAACGCCTAGAAACCATTAACTCGATAGGTTTCGATTACCAGAGTAATCACCAACCCAATACAAATAAAACCCCTCACCTGATTTTATGATTAAAAAGCTCTTCTTACTTCTTGTTTGCTTATTTGTAGTCATGATTGGCTTCGGAGTAAGCCTGCCTGTACTTCCTTTCTACGCCCAACATTTACATATAGCAGTTGTTCCGCGTGAGACGATCGCCATTCACATTACCTTATTAACCAGCATTTACGCCTTCGCTCAGTTAATTACAGCACCGTTTTGGGGGCAATTGTCAGATCGAGTCGGCAGGCGACCCTTAATTTTGATCGGAATTGCCGGTTCCGCGATCGCTCAACTACTATTTGGGTTTGCCTCTTCCCTCGCAATGCTTTATGTTGCTCGAGCAGTCGGTGGGGTTCTAGCCGCTGCGATGCTGCCTGCTGCTGCCGCTTATGTTTCGGATGTAACGACTGAGCGCGATCGCACCCAAGGAATGGCTTGGCTCGGTACAGCAGTGAGTCTTGGAGCAATTGCTGGACCAGCTTTTGGTGGTTTGACAACTCGTGAAGACTTACATTTTACCCTCGGTTTTTTCGATCTCAAAATTGAAAATTATGCTCCTCCCTTTTTTCTAGCTGCGGGTTTGATGTTCTTAACGCTGCTAGTCGCTCTCCGCTGGTTGCCAGAATCGTTACCATCGAGATCCGCAACTGTAGTCCCTCGTCAGCCAGCACTAGATTGGAAAAGGCTGGGTAAACCACTATTACTGCTGTTGGGTTTAGCCACGATCGCCCAGTTTGGACTCACGATGTTTGAAGCCGTTTTTGCATTATATGCTCAAGAAATATTGGGATACGGGCCCGTCCAAACAGGCTTTGTATTTATGATGTGTGGCTCAGTGATGGCAGTCTTTCAAATCATTGCAGTGAGCTTTTTGTCTCGATATATGAATGAGATCGCCCAAGTTGCTCTGGGATTTGCACTCATGGGAAGCGGCATTTTCCTGCTACTAATGGCGCGATCGCTTCCCATTGTGCTGGGAGTTGTCGCTATATTGGCATTCGGTATGGCATTGATTACCCCAAATGTAGCTGCTTTGATTTCAAAACGGGGCGGTCAACACACGGGAACGGTGTTAGGAATTCAAAATGCCGCTAATAGCCTCGGACAAGTTGGGGGATCGATGTTAGGGGGCGTTCTGTTTGCATGGCAGGTAAGCGCCCCTTATAGCTTTGCTGGTGTTTTACTAATGGGAACTGGCTTAATGCTGGGTTGGATGCAGAAACATCAGCATTGATGATTCAGGCACAACACTACCTCACGTCTGGCATCAAGCTTGAGTTAGTGAGAAAAATTCAGGTTCAGGGTTACTGACTAAACTCCCGCTTTGGAACCTCAGAGCGGAACAAAGAAATTGCCGCGACGGTGGCTAACACCTGAACCGCGACAAAAATTCTTAGATTCTTGACTGCTTGTTTGAAGCCTTCTGGGGTGAATAGATTTATATTAGGATGCTGCAACCACCAACAAAGCAGTAAACAGAGCAGTAAAACTGTTAGGGCGACACCGTTTTTCTGATTCCAAAGAACGCCTTGTCTGTTAGTTCTTTTCACAGCATCCTAAATATTTCCCAAAAGGCGATCGCATGGCGATCGCAATAACTGTCTATCTGGAGGGGTTGCTTTGATTTCCTCTCATCCCAGGCATATTGTTCATACCAGGCATATTGTTCATCATATTCTTGCAACAGCTACATCCGCCTTCAGTAGGCTGCTGCGGAGCCTGATTGGTTTGCGCTATTGTTGGAGTAAGACGCTCTTGAGCTACGGGTGCTTCATTGGTAGAGCTAGAAGCTGTAGTTGGGCTAGCAGTCGGGTTGTGAGTGTCTGCAAACGAGGGATTAGCTGTCAAAGCTAACAACGTTAAGCCAGCTATAGTTCCACCGATTACTGTTTTAGCAAGTGTGAGCATACTCATCTTTATCCTCAATTGAGTGATTAATTTCTTAGAACTAAGTCCATACTAAACTCTCCACCAGACTAGAGAGTCAAGGCCTAAATTCAGAAATTCGAGTAAATATGCCTGAAGAATGATGTTGACTTCTCTACTTGACTCTCTACTCGACTAAAGAGTTTAAGATAATAGAACAGAAATTTTGGTAAAGATAATGAAAAAACGGCGTTGCTGATTGACGGTATGAATCAACTTTTCTGGGAAGTTACAAAACTCATTTAAACGCTTTGATTAAAGCCTCAAACTGCACTCGCAGTGACTTATCATGAGGCGAAACGGGCGGGATTTGGCGGTTAATACCTAAAAATTCATAAACTGCCATTTGAGCAACTCGCACCGAATACTCAACCGTGAAGACAACATCATCAGGAATTTCGACAAACTGGCTGATGAAAGCAAGGTTCTTCGAGCTGCGAGGAATCGGCAACGGTCGATCCGTGCCTAAACGAGGCATAAACATACTTGTGATGTACGGCATCCTGCAAGGAATGCAGTTTGCCGATTCCACAGTATCCAGATCGAATCGTAGATGACCGCAGAGTTCTCGCAGAATTTCTTCACCGTTACACTCGCTCATCGGCTTGGGCACAAAATCACCCACGCGATCGGGGAAAAGAGCGTATCCCCAGAAGACCTGTATATCAACAGGTTGATTTATAAAGTGGGGTTGATAGGCGAGCACGATGGACATCAGCCAGTTGGAGTCTTTAAACGTGACAAGCCCACCAGTTCCCGGTTGATTGCTGCTAAATTCAAGCATTTTGTTGAAGAATGCAGGGGTTTTTAGTGTGACTGTAAAAGACTCCCACAGTGACTCGGCAATGCTGTTGTTAAAAGCAGAAGGATTACCGAAATCTGGGCGTTCTGCCGCCAGCTTTTCCCACAAATTCCAACTGTCGCTGTCCTGTTTGGTCAGCTTCTTGGGCGCACTTGTCATAGAACCCAAACTTGAGGCATCAGTCATCGATCCGTTTTGCAGAAAAACCAGGTCGCCGTCTTTAAGCGCGATCGCTTTACTTTCACCCTTCTGCTGATAATGAATGCCTGTCACCACAAACTTGCCTTCTTCGGTGTTGCGATCGAGATCTGTGACCTTGCAATCGACGATGAAATTGACACCTTGATCTGCGAGCCAACTCTGAAGTGGACGAACCAATGAATCGTACTGATTGTAAATGGTTCGCTTCACCCCAGCAAGGGTTTCAATCCGAGAGAATTCGAGCATGAAGCGATGCAAGTAACGGTTGAATTCAACGGCACTGTGCCACGGCTGGAAGGCGAATGTAGTTGCCCACATAAACCAGAATTCAGTCTTGAAGAATTCTGGAGAAAGCCAATCAGTGATACGACTAGCAGCCAATTCGTCTTCATCAGCTTGGCTAAGCTTCAGCAACTCTTGACGATCTTGCATGGAAAAGCCCATTGAACTCACAGGGACTTTTGCTCGGCGGCTGTCAACGAGACGCGCCATAGAATTTGACTTATGCCGTTCATTAAACTCCATAGTTTCGTCAAACACTGTTTTACCGGGCGAACTTAGGGAGGGGATGGACTTGTAAAGATCCCAAGTGCATTCATAATTGTCAGTCGTCAACATCCGTCCCCCCCGCATCGAATAACCGTCTACAGGGTTCCCGGCTCCATCCAAACTCCCGCCCAAGATGGGCTTTACTTCTAGGATAAAAATATTTCTGCCAGGGAGTCCGCCGTCGCGAATTATGAAGGCTGCGGCTGCTAAAGAGCCGATACCACCACCCAACAGATAGGCATTAAATTCCTTGTCCATGTCGATTAATTAGCTCCGCTTTTCGAGATAACCCAACATATGACGGCGAGCCAGATAAAGGATGAATGGTGGTAAAACGATCCACTGAATTACGGCCAGTAAACTCATCCCTAGAATGGGTACTGCCAGCACCGGAACCCCATAGACTTTAGAAACATTAACTCGATAGGTTTCTATTACCAGAGTAATCACCAACCCAATACTGGTAAACAGGAACGCCAGCTTCGAGGTGGGATAAAGCACCCAATTCCGCGAACGAACTAACACACTCACCGCCCAACTACTAAATAGAATGATGACCCCATCGCCGAAGGAGCAGTGAGTCAAATCTTTGATTTTGTCGGCTAAAGAGGGACTTCGGTAGAACTCGTAATAGGGAGCCTGCCAAACTTCGTAAACAAAATTGAGCAAAAAGGCAAAGAGAAACAGGTTGGTTTCTGGTGCCGCTAGAATTTGGACGATTTTCTTGGACACAAACCCTTACTCCTCCAATATATGCAATTAATCATTCAAACGAACGCGACGTAACAACATTGCATTAACTGAAACAACGACCGTCGAAACGCTCATCAATATTGCTCCCAATGCTGGCGTTAATAGAATGCCGAAGGGAGCCCCAATTCCTGCCGCTAAAGGAATTGCAACGACGTTGTACCCAGTTGCCCAAAGCAAGTTCTGAGTCATTTTGTTGTAGGTCGCTTTCGCAAGTTTAAGCGCGTAGGTTGCATCAAGCGGATCGCTTTTAACCAAGATTAAATCAGCCGACTCGATCGCCACATTGGTTCCAGCGCCGATCGCCAGTCCTAAATCCGACTCGGTTAAAGCCGGTGCATCATTGATTCCATCGCCCACAAAGGCGGTTGGCTTCTCAGCTTTGAGCTTACGAATCAATGCAGCTTTATCCTGTGGTAGGACACGAGCATAGTAGCGATCGATCTTCAAATCCCCAGCAACCGCCTTGGCAACGGCTTCGGCATCGCCTGTAATCATGACCACCTGCACGTCCATTTCCTGTAATTTTACAACCGCTTCTCGTGCAGATTCGCGCACTTGATCGGCTAACCCGAATAGGGCGAGAACTTGCTTGTCGTCCATCAGCACGATCGCACTTTCACCACGAGATTCACGTTCTTGTAGTCCTTTTTGCAATGCTGGCGGAAACTGCAATTTCAACTCTTGAACCCATTCGGGTCTGCCAACCCGATAGCGCTGACCGTTTACCACGCCTTCAACGCCCTGACCGGGAACTGCTTTGAAGTCACTGGCTTTTGAAAGCTCGATTTTGCGATGGCTGGCTTCTTCTACGATCGATTGTCCAAGCGGGTGTTCTGATAAAGATTCGAGAGAAGCAGAAATGCCCAAAGCTTTTAACTCATCTATACTATCTGTATAAATTCGTTGCACGCCAAAATGTCCGGTTGTCAATGTCCCCGTCTTATCAAATGCGATTGTTTTAATGTCTTTTGCTCGTTCAAACGCTTCTCGATTTCGTACCAGAATGCCGTTTTTAGCGGACATTGCAGTTGCGTTGACCAGCACTAAGGGGATCGCTAAACCTAACGCATGAGGACAAGCAATCACCAATACAGTAACGGCGCGATTAATTGCAAATGTTAAACCATCTGGTTTAACAGATAGCCAAATGATGAACGCTAGCGTAGCGATCGCGATCGCTGTATAAGTTAGCCAATAGGCCAGTCGATCGGCTAGTGTTTGAAATTTACTTTTAGATGCCTGCGCTTCCTCAACTAAGCGCATAATTTGGCTCAAGGTTGTTTGATCTCCGGTGCGAGTGACTTTGATTGTCAAAGCGCCTTCTCCATTGACCGCTCCGGCGATCGCCTCATCATTGGCTTTTTTGACCACCGGGCGCGACTCCCCAGTGAGAAAAGCTTCGTTGACGTTGGAAGTACCCTCGATGACCTCACCATCAATTGGGACTTGTTCACCGGGACGAATCAGAATTAGATCGCCCTCAACTAATGCGCTTACTTGGACATCTTCTATCTGCCCATTCGCCTGCTTCTTGTGAGCGACAGAAGGCACTAACTTGGCAAGTTCTTGTAGAGCATTGCTGGCTCCCAGCACAGAAGCCATTTCCATCCAGTGACCGAGCAGCATGATATCGACTAAGGTTGCCAGTTCCCAATAGAAAGAATCTCCCGCCAATCCAAGAGTCACTGCCACACTGTAGACAAACGCCACGGTGATTGCTAGAGCAACCAGAGTCATCATGCCAATTTTACTGCGGAGTTCGTAGTAAGCTCCCTTCAGAAAAACCCAGCCACCATAGAAATAAATAATCGTTGAGAAAATGGGAATCACCCAATTCGCACCTGAAAACTGGATGGCTTGATAACTAAACCAATCCTGAAACATGGGCGCAAAATAGAGGACGGGCAGCGTTAGCAAGAGGCAAATAAAGAAGCGTCGTTTGAAAATCTCTGGGCTGTGTCCAGCGTGTTTGTCGTGACCTGCGTGTTGAGCGTGATTAGGCTGTTTACCGTGAGCACTATGATTGCTGTGTGGGTCAGGCAGATTCCTTTCAACTTGCTGTTTGTGTTCGTGGTGCCCAGCGTGTCCCGGCTTGGGTTGGGTTTGTCCATGTTGATGGCGATCGTGGTTCATAAATTAATCCTCCTAATTTAATGTGATGCCCTGGTTGGCAGATTTACAGAGAAGGAAGCTAGGGCGAAATTTTAGAGAGGCGATCGCCGAATTAAAATCAGCCTTCTAAAATAAGTTTGTCCAAATTTTTCGATTTCACTGACTGCTAACTCCATCAGTCGTGCGTCCGCTCATTTCATTCTCGTGAATGCGGTAGATTGCAATCACCTCTGCTCGTCCCCAAGCATCGATCCAGGTTCGATTGATCGCAGGCGAAAGTGTTGGATTCTGCGTTTTGACAAATTGCATCACCCGATCGATGTCTTGCTGCTCAGTGAGGCGTTCAGCGCGACCATTCACAACAACGCTGCGCCAGTGCACCAGATCGTGAACTTCTTCGATCTGTAAGCAAACTTTTGGATTTGCATCCATATACTCAGTCTTCATTCCCACCGTTGTGAAGATATATATTTCTGAGTCTTTGAGGTAATAGTGCATAGGCACAATATATGGATACCCTTCGCCTATGCAGCCGAGGTGTCCATATCCTACTTTATGTAGCAGTTCGTGTATTTCTTTTTGTCCCATTTCATCGATATCTAACATTACTGTTCTCCACTGCTAATTTCAAAATCATCGATCGCTACTAAAACTCTCTGATATACAAAACCTTCCCCAATGCCAGAATGCGCGCGATCGGAGGTAATTGTATGCAACAGTCCTTGCATACCCACTTTGACTGTAAGAAAACAATCTGAGGAACTTATGAGGAGTTAAGAAAAGTTTGAGGTTGAGAATGTTAATAATGAATTAAGACTTCGTTTATTGGAGAATAGCCCTAGAGTCTCCCGCCGAAAAAATACAAGCACACCCAGCAACTTTAGACTGATGCAAGGCTTCGGATGCGGCTTGATAAAGAGAAGGCAAATCCGTTCCATTATCTGGATATTGAGCAATTCCAGCGCTAAATGTGATCCGAAATTGAGTTTGCTCGGGAGCAACAAATTTTCTGTGGTGGAGCGTTGCTAATAATTGAGTGAGTCTTTGAATACCATCTGCCTTAATCATGCTAGATAAGGCAACCACAAATTCATCGCTCTCCCAGCGAGCAACGACTGCATTTTGCCTAAAAGTTTGCCGGAGCAATTGTCCCCACTGACGCATCACCATGTCGCCAGTATTGTACCCGTGACGATCGTTGATCTGTTTGAGATTGTCTAAGTCCAGAACTGCTAGACAGAGCGGCTGCTCCTGTTGATTTGCAAGTTGAAGGTATTTGTTTAAGTCTTGGGTTGACTTATTGCGGTTAGAGAGTTTGGTCAAATAATCTGTCTCAGCAGCATTCTGAAGGAGTTTGATCCGTTCTAGGCGATTGATGATGCGACTGACCAATTCTGGCCCTACGATCGGCTTGCTCACAAAGTCATCTGCACCCACTGAAAACATTTGATTGACGATCGCAGCATCGGTATGCGCCGTCAAAAAAATGATCGGCAAGCGCCCCCAGCGCGAATTGTTGCGGATAATTTTGCAAAGCTCAACGCCACTCACAGCAGGCATTTTCACATCTAAAATTAGCAGATCCGGTGAGCATGATTTCAACGTTTCCCAAAATCGTTGAGGATCGTTCAGCGTTGTTACGCTCAATCCCCAGGGTTCTAGGAACTCCTTCAGAGTTACAAGAATCTGGGGATCAGCATCGACGACCATCACCCGTTGCTTTGCTGTCTCTGCTTGTTGTGCCGCTTGTGCGATCGCTTTCAGCACTTGAGCCGGGGGCAAGGGTTTGTGTAAAAAACTATGTCCGCCGAGTTGGGCAACTTCTAGGCGATCGGTTAATTGATCGTGACTGGTAAAAACTAGAACTGGCACAGAAGGAGTTTGATGACTGAGCTTTGCCAGCAGCCTTAAACTCTCTGTTGTGGGATGAGTAATATCGGGATCGAGTAGCACAACGGTAGGCGCATCCTGCTCAATTTTCGTTTCGGCTTCGGAAAGTGTTGTGGCGATCGCGCTCCGAAATCCCCAGTCCACCGCTTCATTCATCAACTGTTGGGCCAGTTGGCGATCGGGATCGACGATCAATAACAAAGGACGCTCATCCGCAAACAAAGACTCTTCCGGCTCGCTCCCTTTTGTGGTTAAGTCGTTTGATGCGCGGTCAATTTCTGGACGTTTGGATAAGGCGCTGAGGGTTTGTGGTTGAATCGGTTGAGTCGCTTCATGAGACGTGAGTTGAGCCGTCTTGGTTGAATCAGCGATCGCTTCCAAGGGTTTAAGCCGATAACCCAGTCCATAAACCGTTTCAATCAAATCTGTGGGAGCGCCGACCCCTCTAAGTTTCTGTCGTAGCCCTTTAATATGAGTTCTCACGGCATCTTCGCTAGGAGTGTCTCCATAAGCCCAGATTTGATCCAAAATTACGCTGTAGGTAAATACTTGACGACCATTCCGCAAAAAGAACTCTAGGATCGAAAACTCCTTGGGACTCAAGGATAGAAGTTGCCCTGCGTAAGTAACTTCACGACTTGTTGGGTCGAGCCGCAAATTACCCTTCTCCAGCACAGATTGAAAAGTCGTGCCTGTGCGACGCAGCAAGGCTCGAATTCGAGCAATCAATAACTCCTGATCGAGCGGTTTCACCATGTACCCATCGGCACCTGCATCTAGCCCGATCGCTTGATCGTGACCACTGCCTCGCCCTGTTACCACCAGAATTGGCATTTTATAGTCGTGCGCTCTGACTCTACGACAGAGACTTATTCCGTCTAAACGAGGGAGCGTAATATCTATCAGCAGTAAATCATAGTTATAAACAACAATCAGTTCCCAAGCTGCCTCACCATCGTTAGCAACTTCAACCACGTAATTTTGGTTGGAGAGAATGCAAGTAAGTAGGTCGGCAATTGCCTCATCATCTTCTACCACCAAAATTTTCATCAGTCTAACTCCTTTACAGGCTGGTTGCGGTGTCAGGTGAGCGGAATCCTCCAATAATGATGGGAAAGAATGAAATCAGGATGAAATGAATTGCTCATCGCCAAAAAGCTGGAAAAATCTTCCTAAAGACGTAAACCTTGAATCGCTCATAGGTTTCTCATAGTCTGAGCGTAGCTTGAGAGATATAAGAACTTAGTCATCCCCTAACCAAGGTGAAGGGCATAACAATCCGTTCTTCGTTGTGTTGATTCTTTAGGAGCTTAAAACCATGACTACTACTACTACTAAATCTCATCAATCTCTGCTAGAAACCTGCATTCAGAATTGCCTCGACTGTCTTCGTGAGTGTGAGCAATGCGGAACCGCTTGCTTAACCAGTGACATGGTGCAGATGATGGCTCAATGTATTCAGCTATGCCGCGATTGCGCTGATACCTGTGCTCTCTGCGCTCGGTTCATGGCTCGTAATTCTGACCTGCACGCTCAAATGTGTGCGGTTTGTGCAGAAGCGTGCGATCGCTGTGCGACTGAGTGTGAGAAGCACGACCACGATCAGTGTAAAAAGTGCGCTCAAGCCTGCCGTCGTTGTGCTGAATCTTGCCGTCAGATGGCTAAAGCAACAGCATAAAACCTATTTATTTACCGCGTTGGCTGTTGCATGAGCGATCGCGCTCAACCATTATCCTACGCAACAGCCATCAGTGCAGAATCAGTACCCGCTTTAGCTGAGTTTTATCAAATGGAGCCATGCAAAATTGTTTTTATTGCTCCGATAAACTTCTCCGACACATCCAAGGTGGATCTATCCACTGGTTTTGTCGAAGTTGCTGGCAAAAAATGCCCGTTCCTACATCAAAAGCTGGACAAGCAAAAAGTTCTCTCTCTAGCTTTACATCGCTCATAAGTTTCTCACAATCTAAGCGTAGTTTAAAAAGTATAAGAACGTGATCATCCCTTAGCCAAGGTAAGTTTATGAATAAGAAGTTTTTGGTGTACAGCTTAGTCGGGTTACTTAGTAGTGGTGCTATTACTGGATTTGTCCTTATCAACAGCGAACAAGTTCAGTCATTACCTGCACCAAGAAATCCTCAACAACCCAGATCAGTCCGAGTCGATCAGCATTTTATCGAAATGATGATCCCTCATCACCAAGACGCGATCGCAATGGCTGATCTTGCTTTTAGTCGCGCCAAACGCCCAGAAGTTAAAAAATTAGCCCAAGCGATTAAAAAAGACCAAACTCGTGAAATTCAAGAGATGCGTAGCTGGTACAAACAGTGGTTCGGCAAAGAAGTCCCTGCACCTTCAATGAATGACATGGGCATGATGGGAGAGCACCACAACCAAGGGCAGGGCACAGGCTCAGGCATGATGGGTGAGGGCATGATGAGCATGAAAACTGACCTCGACGCGCTCAAGAAAGCCCCGGACTTTGACAAAGAATTTGTGCGACAAATGATTCCCCATCATCAAATGGCGGTGAAGATGGCGAAGATGGCATCTGAGCGTGCTTCTCATCCAGAAATCCGTACTTTGGCTCAGTCAATCATCACATCTCAGAGCGCTGAAATCGCACAGATGCAAGGATGGTAACAAGCCTGGAATCGCGAGTTGTTCTATTCACAAGGAGGTCTTTATGCACCAACATGGTTCATCAAATCAGTCCCAGCCCGATCGTCAGCCAACTCGTCTCAGCTTGCCAATTAAGGTTGTGCTGTATGTCTCGATCGGGATTATTGCGTACTTTTTGATTACAGAACATTGGGCGCATTTAGCGGGCTTTTTACCGTTCTCTTTACTGTTCATCTGTATATTCATGCACCTATTTATGCACGGAGCACATGGGGGACATGGAGGCGGTAACAGTGGCAATAGCCAATCTCGCTGAAGGAAATTATTCGGACTCTGTAAATAAATCTATTTCAAGGAGATCGAACCATGAGAGATATGAGTAACGTTCCTGCTTACGGACTGTGGGGATTAGTGATTATTAATTCCCTGATATTTATTATCTTTGCCTTTAGTTTCACCAAGCCGCGTAACCCAAGAGATTGGCGATCGTTCGGGGCGTTCTCAGCATTCATTGTGGCATTGTTCACAGAAATGTATGGGTTCCCCTTAACGCTTTACTTATTCTCAGGCTGGCTGCAAACCCGCTATCCAGGATTGAACATTTTTTCCCATGATGCTGGGCATCTGTGGTGGACATTCCTGGGGTGGAAAGGCGATCCTCATTGGAATCCGATTCACCTTCTGAGTAATGTACTAATTTTTGGTGGACTGATTTATTTAGGAAATGCTTGGGAAGTTCTCTACAAAGCTCAACGAAGTCATACATTGGCGGTTTCAGGGCCATATTCAACCATTCGCCATCCGCAGTATGTCGGCTTCATTGTCATCATGTTGGGCTTTTTGCTGGAATGGCCTACTCTCGTGACGTTGCTCATGTTCCCCATTTTGGTCGCGATGTATATCCGATTAGCTCACCAAGAAGAACGGGATGCCTTAGCAGAATTTGGTGAGGAGTATGCCCGTTATGCCGCACTGACACCTGCATTTGTCCCCTGGGGTCATCGCAACACTCAGAAAAAACTAGCTCATTCACAGGAGTCTCACCATGATCCATAGTATTCACCCGAACGAAGAAACCCGTATACGTAGTCATTCAGCGCTGAAGCTAAGTGTGCGATCGCTATTTCTTGCCACAGCGATTATTACAGGAATTGCTTATTTGATTTGCATTCTGTTTCTAACAGTGGCACCTGAGATAACGATGGGATTCTTTAGCTATGTTCTTCACGCTAATTTATCTGGTATTACCCGAAGCATTACCTGGGGAAGCTTTATTGTAGGTCTTGTGGTTTGGTCTGTGGGTACTGGTCTGTACGCTGCTTTCGTTGCTCGCCTCTACAATAAGCTTCCGGTGAGATAGAAAACAATGGTGTTCCTACCTTTTTTTGGGGACTAGGAACTGTGATTATCTTCGTGCAATTTTTTCCTTTTCAAAGCTGAGTGTTCATTTTAACAGGTAGAAAAATATGAGTGATCTAATTGTGATTGGCTTTCCTGATGAATTTAAGGCAGATGAAGTGTTGCTCGATCTCAGAAAAATGGAGCGGGAATATCTGATCGATCTAGAAGATGCAGCGATCGTGGTCAAAAAGAAAGATGGCAAAGTCAAGATTAAACAAACTCAAGAACTCGTCACCGGTGGCGCGTTAAGTGGCGGCTTCTGGGGACTGTTAATCGGCTTGATGTTTTTTGAACCCATACTGGGAATTTTGGGTGCAGCAGTGGGTGCGCTTTCCGGTGCCTTAACGGATATCGGCATTGATGATAATTTCATTCAAGAACTAGGCAACACGATCGAACCTGGAACCTCTGCCATTTTTGTTTTGGTGAGAAAGTCTACACCTGACAAGGTTTTGGACGACTTGAGCAAATTTGAGGGAAAAGTCCTACGAACTTCGTTATCTCACGAAGATGAGGCACAACTTCAGGCAGTTCTTACGAAAACCGAAGCAGGGTAAGTCGTAGCTCCAAGAAATCTCGAAGTTACCACTTATCATTCTGAAAGGAGATTCTATGTTTCACAAAATTCTAGTGGCGATCGATCAATCCGATCTGACCGATCATGTTGTTGAAATCGCGATCGCTCAGGCAAAAACGACCGGAGGCAGTTTGCTCCTGCTCCATATTATCCATATGCAGGAGAAAGGGTTTCCCCAGATCGAAGGACTTATCAGCGGAAGTTACAATCCTGAGTATTTTAATACAGAAGTACAGTTCTACGAACAGCATTGGAAAACCTACAAACAGATGGGCTTGAAGTTACTGCAAGCCTCTAGTGAACGGGCGATCGCAGCGGGTGTAGGTGCAGAATCTATGCAAAAAACTGGCGACTTTGTGGATAACCCCGGTGAAACCATCTGTGCGATCGCCCAAGACTGGGAAGCGGATCTGATCGTCATCGGGCATCGGGGACTGTCCGGTGTCAAAGAGTTAATTCAGGGGAGCGTCAGTAACTATGTGTTTCACCATGCACCCTGTTCTGTTTTGAGTGTGCAACATCCCATCACGATAAAAACTGAAAAAACTGAACCTACTCTCGCTCACACATAGGTCAGAGACTTACAGCAAATGGAAGAAAAATCGAATCAAGCCAACCTCATGTTGGTGCATATTATGTCACCCGGTGAGAAGGGTGTCCAGACATTAGCAGCAGCTACTAGCATTATTACTCCATATCAATGAGGTTTCACAATGGAATGGACGGTTGGATGGTGGCAGGTTTCAGTTCAACGAGTTTATCCAACAACTACACAACTGTCTCAAACCTATAACAAAGCTGCCATCTGGTGGCATCAACTTGTTCGTCTTCTGGGTTATCGTCATGCTTATCGAGAGCTATGGCGATCGCTAAAAAACGCTGATATTTTGCTTGACTGGCAAGATAACCTGAACATTTGTGATTGTGGTATTGGCACAGCGGACTTCAGTCTGGCATTTGCTCAAACTATTAATCCAACAATACAGATTACTGGAGTCGATGTCTCATCGGAGATGCTCAAAATAGCCGATCAACAACTCAGTCAGGCAAATATTCGTCATCAAATCTGTCAAAGTGATGTGAATACGTTGCCATTTGCAGACCATTCTTTTGATGGTGTCATGAGTGCCTATATGCTTGAACATTTACTGAATCCAGCACAGGGATTACAAGAAATGGTCAGAGTTTTGCGTCCGGGCGCACCATTAGTTCTTGTGGTGACTCGATCGGGACTACTCGGCTCACTCATTCAGTGGCATTGGGGCACTCGATGTTTCACCCAGGAAAAACTCTCAGCGCTGATACGTGAAGCCGGGTTAAATCGCGTTCAGTTTTTCTCGTTCCCAATAGGATTAGCTCGCTTCACCAGTATGGCTTGTATCGGCTTTAAGAAATCATGATATTTCTAAAAATCTGGTGTTTGGCGATCGCCTTTCCCCTGATCTATTTTATGCGGCTCAAATCTGTCAGTGAAACTATCCTTGAACTGGATGCAGGCTTCCTAATTATTATTAGCTTTGTGGTACTCGTACTCACCCAACAAGCATAAGTGTACAGATTACTGCCCGCACAGTGAAGCTGAACTGGTTGAAAAGTGGAGAAAAGCATTGCTGATTGTCCAAAACGTTTTTCTTGACTGAACCACACAAAAATAAGGATTTGACATTATGAAACTCCAATTAAAAGTTCCCAATATGACCTGTGGTGGTTGTGTAAACACCATTACTAAAGCGATTAGAACAGTCGATGCTAAAGCTACCGTTCAGGGCGATCCAAAAACCAAGATTGTATCAGTGGAAACTCAAGCCTCAGAAGCTGCAATCAAGGATGTAATTACGGCGGCTGGCTACCAAGTGGCTTAACAAAGTTCTGAAGGGACAAGACAAGCTTATTGACGTATTCAGAAATGAGAGCGATATGCCCATTAAAACCACTTACCAACATCCCCTAACCCGCCGAAACTTTCTTCGAGGGACTGGATTTGCAGGCGGACTTGTCATCGGAAGCGGAATTCACAGCCTGCTATCGAGTTGTTCGCCTCAATCTTCCACCACAGAAATGGCTCAGGGGAACACCGTAGCCCGTGGGCCGAATGCAAAATTTATTCCCGATATTGAAATCAACCTGAAGGCTGCACCGACAACGGTTCCAATCTTGCCGGGACAAATGACCCAAGTTTGGTCTTACGCAGCACAACTGGTCAAGGGCGACCCAAACAGCTTACAAACCATTCCCGATAGTTATTTAGGCCCCATTATTCGCGTTCGCAAAGGTCAGCGCGTGCGGGTCAACTTCCAAAATAACCTTCCTCAAGGGCAAGCCAGCATTGTGCATTGGCATGGATTGATTTTACCAGAGGAGATGGATGGACATCCTCGCTTTGCGATTCAGCCAGGACAGACCTATATCTACGAGTTTGAGGTGATTAATCGGGCAGGTATGAACTGGTTTCATCCTCATCCAGACGGGCTTACAGGGCAGCAAGCCTATGCTGGCTTGGCGGGGCTATTTATAGTGACGGATCAAGAAGAAGCGACCCTTAATCTACCCACCGGGGCTTATGAGATACCGATTGTGCTGCAAGATCGTACCTTAGATGCCAATAATCAACTCCTCTATCTCGGCAGCAAAATAGGTACCCCCCGTAATAGCAACATGGGTGGGATGCAACAGGATAACTCAGGTCAATCCAGCAATGACATGAGCAGCATGATGGGCTTTTTGGGTCAAAAGATATTCGTGAATGGTAAGCCCAACTTCACACTTTCTGCGGCGACACGAGTCTACCGCCTTCGCCTCTTAAATGGATCTAATTCACGTATCTACAAGCTTGCGTGGAGCAGTGGCGATCCACTGACCATCATTGGCACTGATGGTAGCTTACTGCCTCGACCTACCGAACGAAAGTATGTCATGTTAGCGCCAGGTGAGCGGATTGATGTTTGGGCAGATTTCAGTAAGTTGAAAGTTGGTACAGAAGTATCTCTAAATAGGGCTTGCTGGATAAGTGCAGAAAGGTTACACGGCGCGGTTATACGATCGCGCGATCGAGAGTAAAGTGCAAGAAAAACAGGTAAAATAGGTCAAAACCCGTGCATCACCACCTGCGATCATGTACAGAAAAGCTGAGCTTGCCCCAAGCCCCTCATCCGAGTTTGAACTGCCCTTCGGAGGAAGGTTGTCTGCTGACAACCGTTGGGTAAAAATGGCTCAACTAATCCCATGGTCAGAATTTGAGTCAGAATATGCCCAAAACTTCCCCACCGAAAAGGGGGCACCAGCCAAATCCTTTCGGATGGCATTGGGGGCATTAATTATTAAAGAAAAATTAGGGATTAGCGATCGGGAAACAGTAGAACAGATCCGGGAAAACCCCTATCTACAATACTTCATCGGTCAATCAAGCTACAGCAACGAACTACCATTTGACCCATCTTTATTAGTGCACTTTCGCCAAAGAATTAGCCCCAACCTAATTAATAAAGTGAACGAACGCATGGTCGAAAAAATGCGAGAAATTACCCCAATCCCACCCGAAAAAAAAAAAGAATTCGGACGCCAAAAATGAGTCAACCAATCGCGGTAAACTAATCGTAGATGCAACCTGCGCTCCCGCCGACATTACCTATCCGACCGACTTAGGACTATTAAACAGAGCCAGAGTTCATACAGAAAAAATCCTAGACATCCTGTATAAACAAATCAAAGAAAAAATCCATAAAAAACCAAGAACCTACCGTAATCTAGCAAGAAAAGACTACTTAGCAGTAGCCAAACAAAGACGACCCACCCGCAACAAAAGAAGACAGGCAATAAAAAAACAACTTCAATACATCAAAAGAAACTTAGCTCATATTGAACAGCTAATGGATGCGGGTGCGACTCTAGAAGCTTTGAACAAAAAGCAATATAAAACCTTTCTAGTCCTCACAGAAGTCTATCGCCAACAGCTCTGGCTATTTGAAAATAACAAACAGAGTATTGAGGATAGAATAGTAAGTTTGAGCCAACCCCACATCCGTCCCATAGTCAGGGGAAAAGCAGGGAAAAGCGTAGAGTTTGGAGCCAAACTATCAGCCAGTTGTTTTGAAGGATATGTATTTCTAGACCGAATGAGCTGGGATAGCTTTAACGAATCAGGGGACTTAAAAGCACAAGTAGAAGCATATCATAGGTTCACGGGTTACTATCCAGAGTCGGTTCATGCTGATCGCATTTACCGTACAAGGGAAAACCGAGCATGGTGTAAAGAAAAAGGAATTAGAATCAGTGGGCCGCCCCTAGGAAGACCGCCAGCAAACGTCAGTAAATCAAAAAACAAGCAAGCCGCTGATGATGAAAGAATTCGCAATGCGATTGAGGGCAAGTTCGGGCAAGGTAAACGAAGATTCGGTCTGAATCGAGTGATGGCTAAACTCGATAATACATCTGGTACAGTTATTGCAATTACTTTTTTAGTTATGAACCTTGCTACCTGGTGGCGCCGGGTTTTTTGTGTGTTTTTATGTCTATTTGGAAAAAGAACACCTGTTTTTAAATTGAAGATAATCTACAATTATCGTTGGGTGGAATCGATGCAGAAAATACTTATCTTTAGTTGAGTTTGAATATATCGATCGCTCCTGTTCATAGTTTGCGATCGATTATTCAGCAAGCCCTAAATAGTCTGGCTTTTTCAGGAGCAGAAAATGTAGGAGGTAGCAGCATGAGCGGCATGATGAGTTCTGACAATGCCCCGGAACTTGGTTCAGCGATGATGCTATTCAACGTCAAGATTGAGCGCAAAGAAAAAGAAACTCTGCGACTCCCCACTCAACTAGCAGCCCTACCACTATTGCGTCCAGAAGATGCCGTTAATGCCACCCAGCCACGACCTATTGAGCTTTCTCTCAAAGGTATGAAATGGGTGATTAATGGGCAGCCCTTTGAAATGAATACTGCATTACCGCAAGAAACCGTAAAGCTAAATTCGATCGAACAGTGGGAGATTATCAATAAACTCAACCCCGGAGCCATGATGGATGCGAAGGGGATGGCGCACCCTATCCATCTACACGGCGTGCAGTTTCAAGTTATTAGTCGGGAAGTGCTGCCAGAACTTGCCGCAGGATGGCAAACTGTCAAGGATGGCTATGTAGACGAGGGCTTGAAGGATACTGTAATGGTAATGCCGGGTGAGCGAGTGAAGCTGCTCATGAAATTTGAGAAATACAGCGGCTTATATACATACCACTGTCATACCTTAGAGCACGAAGACGCTGGCATGATGAGAAATTATCGAGTCAAGGAATAATCAGGCATCTATCAGGCTAGTTAACCCGCTGTAATTGGTTCTAACTTCAATTTCAAAGCCTTTCACTGGATGTCTAATTCTGAGGCTACAGGCGCTACAGCGATCTTGTAAAGATGTTTATTGTTCGAGGGACTCTCTTATGAAACCGGATTACCTGATTATCGGCAGTGGTTTATCAGCATTGACCTTTGGTGCTTTGATGGCAAACTCCGGCAAGACTGTGCAAATCCTCGAAGCTCACGAGCATCCAGGGGGATTTGGGCATACGTTTACAATGGCTAAAAAGTATACATTCAATGCTCAATTTCACTACGTCTGGAACTGTGGTGAAGGGCAAACTGTCAATCAAGTGCTCAAAAAACTGGGCTTGGATAAGGAAGTAACTTTTGAACGTTATGACCCGGACGGCTTTGACCATATGCGAATGCCAGGGTATGCGATTGATATTCCGTCAGAGCCAGAAGAACTGATCCAGCGATTATCGGCTCTATTTCCGGCACATGGCGATCGCATTCGCCAATTCGTTAACGAAGTAGAAAAGACTGGCGTAGGCTTGAAAATAATTGCTCCTCCAATTAAGCCGATTAAATTACTCAAACACCCAAGTGAAGCATTATGTGCTTTCCAGCATCTCAACAGCACACTTCAAGATGTATTTGACAAGTTTCAGCTACCCCAAGCCGCTCAAACCCTATTGGCTCTGCAATGGCTTGATTTTTTATTACCTCCAAATCAACTCTCGTTTTATGCTTGGGTGGCATTGTTCCGAGGCTATCAAGCAGGTGCATTTTACCCAACCCAGCATTTTGAGGATGTGATTAATTCCTTAGTCAAGGTGATTGAATCACATGGGGGAGAGGTGTTGCTAAACCATGAAATCACGAATTTTAGAGTCACAGACAGAACGGTTACGGGAGTTCAGGCAATGGATCTCACCAATAATCAAACCTCCGAATTTACGGGTGATACGGTGATTTGCAATATTGACCCTCAAAGAGCCGCCAAGATGATCGGTGAGGAAAAGTTCTCCAAAACTGTGCGTCGAAAACTTAACTATGAATATTCGGCATCTAACTACATGGCGTATTGCGTCGTCAAGGATATCGACCTGCGAGACTATGGATTTGGCAAGTGGAACCTCGCCCATAGCGGGCATCAAGACCTGAATGAATCCTTCGCACAGATGTACGATCGCCATGACTTTTCTAATCCTAGTTTTGCGATCACAACGCCTACTTTACTGACGGAAGCGAGTCGAGATTGCCCAGAAGATTGCCAAATTGTGGAATTTCTCACAGTTGCCAATTACGGCTATTTCAAGCAATTGCGGGAGAGCGATCGCAAAGCTTACAACCAGAAGAAGCAAGAAATCTTGGATTCCATCCTGGATGTTGTGGAAAAACACTATGTGCCGAACTTTAGAAAGCACATGGTCTTCCATATTACGGGCAGCCCGACCACCAATGAACGCTTTTGCTGGTGTCCCAGTGGGAATTCTTACGGCTCCATTCTGACACCGCGCAATGTGGGTCTAGGGCGACTGAATCATGAAACCTCACTCAAGCAGTTCTATTTCTGTAATGCCTCATCTGGCTATCCAGGCTTTGCTGGCACAGTTTGGACGGGAGCATTGCTCTATCAACGATTATCGGGCGACGTGCTTTTAGACGACTAAACAGATGATGTCTACGACGAACTACGCCTACGCGCATTATCCATTTCATAAACTTAGAGGTCAATTATGAGAATCGCTGTTATTGGTGGCGGAGCTAGCGGCATGGCTACAGCCTACCTGCTTGATAAAGAAGGGCATCATGTCACCGTGTTTGAGCGGCAGCCCATGTTAGGAGGGCACATTCGGACATTGAACAAGAACGTGCAGCCGAACCAGTCCGATTGCGATGAAATTTTGGAAAGTGGAGTGCTCGAATTCCCGACTGTCTTTTACAACTTCATCGCGCTGATGCAAGAACTAGGGGTAGAACTAGAACCCGTCGATATTGGTTCAGCCATGTTTCTTAAAGATGGCAGCCACTTTCTATCGGCAGTCACGATCGAGAAGAACTTTGTAGGTGTCCACGGGCTGATCGAACAGTTACGCCTCGATACCATCTATGCCCGTTCTGCGGGATTATGGCTGAGAACGAAATTTGCTAACTTGCAAAATTTGTCCAATCGTCCGCTGTCGGAATATTTGCCAGGCTCCGGTAGCCGCGATACCTGGCTAAAGTTGTTGGTTATGTATAGCTATTCAATCCCATTTGAACTGATTGATGATTTTCCAGCAGAGTTGGCGATTCCGATGTTACGCGACTATCTCGCAGTCAACTGGGTCAGGGTTAAGGGCGGCGTGTATGCTTACATTGAAAAAATCCTGGAACGCTTTAAGGGTGAGATTTTGCTGAATGTAGAGATTGACCGTATTTCCAGAAGCTCGGATGCTGTGAAAATTGTGCGCTCGACGGGTGAAATTCAGGAGTTTGATAAAGTCGTGTTTGCTACGCCCCCTGACCAGGTGATGGCGCTGTTAGCTGACCCGACCGACGCTGAAACTAAACAGTTTTCCGGCTGGAAAGCCCACTATGCAACGACCTTAGTTCATAGAGATATTTCCATGTACGCCCGACATGGCGTTACACAACCCTCAGAATTTGATTTCTTCCAAAAGCCAGACAGTCGCTGGGGCTATAACGCCTGCCTAAATCAGCTTTGCGGTATCTCGTCGCCACAGCATAATTTTTTATCGTTCCAACTAGAGGAGTTGATTGCACCCGATCGCATCATTCACACTCAGGAACATCACACCCCACTCTACACCACTGAGTCGTTCCGCTATCGGGATGAAGTAGTTGCCACCAATGGCGAGAACAATACCTACCATGCGGGAGCCTACCTTGGCGATGGCTTGCATGAAGGAGCGATCGCTTCTGCCTTTCGAGTCGCTCAACTGATTGGGTCAAGCCTTGAGTCAGCTCCTTGACCCAAAACAAGGAACTAAATTTTTATTGAAGTGAGTAACTATGCGTTTCTCAATTCTGCCGACTCCTGCCAATTCTGAACTTTCGATCGCACAAGTCCGGGCGGCTCATCAGGCAGAGCTAGACGCGATCGCGCATTATTGTCGCCTAACGAGTTACCTTGCGGCGGCTCAAAATGCGCTCGATCTAAATGTTGATCTTTATGGCTCGCTCGATTGGGCATATCGAGAGATGGCCTTGCTTAATCAGGGTATGAAAAAATAACTTTAAAATCGAGAAGCTTTGTGATACTGGTTTCTATGATTTGCATATTTAGCCTTTCATACCGTAAATCAGCAACGCCGGATTAAAAAGTTTCTTTTTTCCAGAAAGTTGAAGTTGAGTCAGGACTTCAGGCCAATTCGAGGCGTGTGGCTCCAGTTCAGACCGATCGCATCCGACTCAACATCACTCAACACTTTTGCTTCCATCCCGTACAAATCATTCAGCACCGCCTTGACGTTCGGAAACGCAAAATACTCTGTCAGCTTGCCAATGCGATAATTAAAAGCTTTGTACCGGTGCTTGAAGTACAGCTCCACATTCCCCCGGTGTTCCCACAGTCCCAGCAAATTGACGGTCACATCCGAGTAATGCGCTTTCACATCCCGCTGCACTTCGGCGATGCGTTCCTCGATCGATCGAGTTGTTACCCCAATTTTATAGAAGCAGCTTTCGTCAGCTTTTACCTCAAGGAAGTAGAGCGAGTTCACCAGAATCCGACGAAGCTGTGCTCGATAAATCAGCAAATCAGCCCGCCGTTCATCCAAACAAGATAAACCCGCAGCTTCAGCAATCTCTACAGAGCCTTCCAACGAAGCCAGCTCCGACAGCAGCAAAGGTTCCTGGACTTTGTTGAACAGCGCCAGGGGAAGCGCGCCAACGGGGATTTTACCCAAGTCGGTAAAGTGATAAGTGCGATCGCCCGACGACTCCACCAATCCTTTGAGTTCCCACCGAAAGTTTACCAAGTCTTTGGGAATGGCGTAATTTTGTGCGCCGTACTCTTTCCACAGCACTTTCAATTGCTCTAATTCCTCACCTTTAAGTCGCACGTTGAAGTTATCGTAGAGGGGAAGCGATGGAAACGCTTTGGTTTTAATCCGCTGCGAAACGGGCTTGCAAGTTTCCCCGGTGTGCGCGAAGTGATGTTCTTTCACGGAACCCTTTTTCGCTGTGAGGGAGCCTCCGCAGTAGAGGCAAGCGAGGTTAGTTTTTCCGCGCACAACCTCATCAATGCTCGCCAGTTCTCCGCTGGGAGCAACACCAAATTTAAGCCACATAGTCAAAAGTTCTCCTAAAAGCAGGTTTTCGTAGATGCACCTGCTCCACACGATCGAGAATTGTAACAAATCCAGGGGTGAGAACTTCTGGCGGGCGTGAGTAAAGCGATCAGCACTCGATGCTGTTGATGCGTGACTTTAATCCTTGCATCCACCAAAATCTAAAATCTAAAATCTAAAATAGACCTCTTGCAAAAAAAATATGTGTTATACTTAAAAGTTTGCTCAAGTTTAGGTCAAACTTTGAATTATTGGGTTGATTGGCCTCTCCTTAAACTTGCCCAGCCTGCTAGATTATAAAATTGGCTAAACTTTCCATAATAGCACAAAATTATTTTGCAAGAGGTCTAATCTAAAATTGCTCGTCACCAATCGGGAATTTCTTCAGTCCGAGGCTGATAGGTATTGTGAGAGTTGCTCTCTCGCTAACGGCACAGCGGGCAATTCATGCTCTAATCCGCTACTTGGTTCAAGACGGGACTGGACAAAATTAGCCCGTTCCTTCGCTGACCGTCATACAGCGCGATCGCACTACTTGGTCTGGTAAGCACGATTATGCTTTGCTTCGGCTGCTGTGGGGTAATGCTTTGAGACGAAACAACGGCGGCTGCGACCAACAAGCCGTTACCTAAATGCTTGCCTCTATGTTTTGAATGTTTTTACTGGCTTGGATCAGTAATTCGTTGATTAGAGCTTGTTTTTGCCTGCGAGCAAGTCCTAGATTTTGCGGCATTGGCGACGATAGAGTATTGGCTGTCAGTGGTTTTACGTTTGAGGTGGCTAGAGAAGTTCTAAAAACTCTCCAGGAGAAGTATCCGGGGCTTTTGAGCGATCGGGAGCCAAACCGGTTAATTTTTGTCAAGGAGTCGCAGGCAGGAGATTCTAAGCTGGTAGAGTTCGATGTGGGAAAAGTAGTAGCAGCTTGGGCTGAGGGTAAGTTTGTAGTACCGGTGTGGTTAGATGTGAGATGTGATTTATGGGCGGTTGCGTGAGAGAGTGGAGGGGTAAAGTGCGATCGCTCGAACTGGTGGACTTTGATTGGTTGAAATAGTACAATGGTACTATATAGTAGCAAATCAGCAAAATGAAAGGAGACGTGCTTAAACGGCTATTTAGAGCGATCGCCAGTGAAGATAAAACGGCGATCCAAAGTATGCTATCTGTAGTCGTTGAGGAAGAACGTAAAAAAGGACACACCCTCCTAGCTGAACAACTCCAAAATATTACCCACAAAAGTAATTCTCAATCTTCTCGTATCCCTCCTGAGATTCCAGCACTTTCACCTAAGCTCTCTCGTGATGCAATTTCTTCTGCACCTTCTAGCGGTGTTCTTTCAAAGACACATGATACTCACTCCCTAACCTTGCTATCGAGCAAGCAACGTTTTAACCATCCCTTTATTGTTACGGTTCCTAGAGAGCGTTTACGACACCATATGATTCTTTCAGATGCTGTGGAAGATCGTTTTCGTCGTATAGAAAAAGAATATGTTGCACGTGACCGACTAGCTCATCATGGTTTACGCTACCGCCAAAAAATACTACTCTATGGTACTCCGGGGTGCGGTAAAACTATGGGAGCCGAACGTCTAGCTTGGAATACAGGACTTACTCTCGTAAAAGTACGTTTTGATGCAATGGTTTCTTCCTTTTTAGGGGAAACTGCAACCAATTTGCGCGAAGTATTTGAAACAGCCTCTCAAACTCCTTGTTTGTTATTTATTGATGAATGTGATGCGATCGCTAAATCACGAGAAGACGTTCAGGAAGTAGGAGAAATCAAGCGAGTGGTTAATACTTTTTTACAACTACTTGATGAATATGAAGCCTCAAATGGATTACTTGTTGCAGCCACAAATTTAACTAAATTTCTGGATGAAGCTGTATGGCGACGATTTGATGATGTCATCGAAGTGCCAAAACCAACACCCGCAGAAATTGAGGCTATTTTGAAACAGACACTTTCTTCTGTAGAGTTGGGTATAATCGACTGGAGAAATATTGTGCTGAAATTAGACAAGCTTTCAGCAGCACAAATTGTTCGAGTTGCTCAAGATGCGGCTAAACGCGCCATCCTTGATCGAGAAGAGCTTGTCATCCAAGAACACTTAGAGGCATCTATTCAAGACGTTATAATTTCCCATGTCTGAACAATTAAATCAATTTTCTCATTTACCTCTACGTTTGACTAATGAAGGAACTGCTACGCCATCTCCCGGAGGTGCGAAAAAAACCTCTACAACAACGCTGGCTAATAAAGGTGATGTAGGTGGACATAGTAGCAAGTTAAATTCTTCTATTTCATCTATTGTCTCAAATTGGGAGAAAGAACGCGAAAAACGCGAGGAAGATTGTAAGCCTAATCTGCCAGATGCAATTTCATTCATTTTACAAGTAGATCCTAATTTATTTGATGCAGATGCCCTGAAAAGTTTCGGGATTGAAATAGTTGCTGATCTAGAGGAGGGCTACATTATTGGAGCTTCAGCAGATATAAAACTCTCGGAACTCAGAAAAAAGATTCAGCAATTTATTGAGTCTGAGCATGGGGGCGGCAAAGTTCCAGAAATATGGGAAATTTTGGAGGGGACTCAACGACCAGAATATATCCTTTCCCCTAGCCTTAAAGAACAGTGGGGTCAGATTTTAGATCATCAAGAATATATTGTAGATGTAGGTATTTCTTGCATCAACATTCAAGAACAATATTCGAGATGCCCCAAGCGGGAACGTTTTCATAACGATGACAAGTATCTGAAAAGCATTAATAAATGGTTAGATAAACATAATCTCACATCTGAAGAATGGGATGATCTTTATTGGGTAAGAGAACAGCAATTTCAAAAATTTATTCAAGATCCACTATATCGTGGAAAAATTTTGAAGTCCAGTCCAGGTAATGAAATGGGTATTTCACGCCTACCCGATAGCTTTTCCTGCCGAATTCGCATACTTGGTAAAGGTCTGAAGGATCTTGTCCTCAACTTTCCATATATATTCGATGTCAGTGAAATCGATGAATTTATCGCTCCATCCGTTACACCTAATAACTCTGAATCAGATCGGGAACAGTTTGAATTACAAGCACCTGATCCAAACGCACCCAAAGTTTGTATTATAGACAGTGGTATTCAAGAAATTCACCCTAAACTGAAAGTTGCGATTGACTCTAATCTCTCTACATCTTGGGTACCTGGAGAAACGAATATGACTGCTGATTATTGTAAATATGGTGGACATGGCACTAGAGTTGCAGGAGCAGTTTTATATCCACGAGGCATTCCTCAAACAGGTCGTCAGCAGGCAGTGTGTTGGCTTCAAAATGCTAGAATTCTCAATGCGGAAAACGAACTACCTAAAGGGTTTTTCCCGCCTAACGTTTTAGAAGAAATTGTGGAGATTTATTATCGCCAAACTAGAACACGAATTTATAACCACTCAGTAGCTGCAATTTCCCCATGTCGCACCCAATCAATGACTCCTTGGGCAGCAGCTATCGATAAACTAAGTTGGGAAAATGATGTTCTCTTCATTGTTGCGGCGGGCAATATTGAAGCAAAGTCCAACTATGTGACGCGCCCTTCAATTTACGCTCACATACAAGCTGGTCGTAACTATCCACAATATCTGCTGCAACCCTCTGCACGGGTCGCTAACCCAGCACAGAGTTTTCAAGCTCTAACTGTTGGCTCTGTTGCTCATTGTACCTACAATAAGCCGCCTCTAAGGTCGATAGCAGAAGAGAATTATCCTTCTTCTTTCTCCTGTTCTGGCCCAGGCATTTGGGATACTATTAAACCAGAAGTGGTTGAATATGGTGGGGACTATGTGATTGACTCACCAACTTCACCAAATTTCACTACACCAGAATCAGTTAGTCCAGAATTAATTCGTTCAACCCGTGATAGTGGTAAAGCTGTTAGTGCCGATGCCGTAGGGACATCATTTGCTGCTCCTAAAGTTACACATATCGCTGCCGCATTAGCAGCAGCATTACCTCAAGAAAGCACACTGCTTTACCGCGCACTCATCGTTCAATCAGCACGGTTACCAGCTTGGACGAATAATTCGGAGACTAATTTATATCATGCCATTCGGACTATGGGTTATGGAATTCCAGATATCTATCGCGCCCTTGGCAATTCCCTAAATCGTGTAACGCTGACAACTAGAGGGACAGAACGCATTAAAGCTCGACAAGCCAAGGTTTATCAAGTAAAAGTGCCAGAAAATTTCCTACCTCAAGGGGAAGGATTTGACATTCTGATTGAAATTACCCTTTCTTATGTGGCTGAACCTCGTCGTACCCGACGTAACTGTAGGAAATATCTATCAACTTGGTTAGATTGGACTTGTAGCAAACGGGAAGAAGATCCCAAGCGTTTTCTAGCTCAAGTTCTCGAAGACTATGATGCACCAGAAGAAACCGAGAAAGATAACGAGCTATTCCAATGGACATTGGGAAAAAGACAGTTAGGCAAAGGCCAAACACGAGCAAATGGCATTGATGGCATAGTAAAGGAACTGTCTCGAAGGAGAGGAACTGTTCAGAAAGATTGGGCGACTGTAAAGTCTTATGAGCTACCCAAAAGCTTCTGTATTGCTGTAGTTGGACATACAGGATGGAACCAAAATAGCAATGCTGACGTACCTTTTGCTCTGGCTGTTAGTTTTGAAGCAGTAAATTCAAGTATCGATGTATATGGCTCGTTTGTTGAAGCTGAGGTGAAAGCAGGTACTGAAGTTAAATTGCAGGAGAAAATACAAATTCAGCAATCAGTCTAAAAAGCTAAAGTATTTCGGATTATTTTCCCAGTATAGGGGTAATACAAGGGAAGCTACTACTAACTACAAACTAAACTATATAGCTTATTTTGCTCTACAAAAAGTTCTACATTTTGTTTGCGAATTGAAACTTTACCTTTTTTGCCTTCTATTTAGTAAGTTAATCGGCTTCTGATATTTTTCCATATCCACAAAACTCAGAAAACACCCCTGACACCACCCATCTACCCACTGCGCCGGAACTTTAAACCTAGCCTCACAGTTAGGACATTCTGACAGCAAGCGTAACTGATGCCGTAGCTTGCGGGGCGGAACGCCATCGCACCCCTGCATCCTTTTAACCCACATTCCGCAGATATTTAAGCAGAGGGAAAGGAAGATAGATTCGGAAACACAAAACCCCCAAACGATTGCTGTGCAATCGTTTGGGGGTTTTTAGTGTATAATAGATTTCTGCCGTAAAGCAACTTTAAAAATCATGAACCAACCATTATCAGGGATAAATATCGTAAATTTAGACCACTTGGGAATAGTAGCGGGGATAATAGATGAAATGGAATTGGTAGAAGAAGTCAACAAAAAAGTGGGAATAAGCAACAAAGAAACCCTCAGCCCAGGACAAGTCATGAAAGCGATGATTTTGAACGGATTAGGGTTTCTGAGCGCCCCAATCTACCTATTCGACACATTTTTTGTCGGAAAAGCAACAGAACATCTAATCGGAGAAGGAGTGACCCCTGAACAATTAAACGACGATCGAATCGGGAGATCGTTAGACAAATACCATCAAGCTGGAACGACACAGTTATTCACAGCGATCGCCATGAAAGCAGCTCATAAATTTAAAGTAGAAATGAACAGCGTTCATCTAGACAGCAGTTCAATATCAGTAGAAGGAGCATACAAAACTCGTCAGGAAAAGAGTCAAGACATTGAAACAGACTCATCAGACCCACCCGATGAAATGAAAGCCATAAAAATCGTTCACGGATATTCAAGAGACAAAAGACCCGACCTCAAACAATTTATCATTGACACCATAGTTAGCGGTGATGGAGACGTACCATTGTATCTCAAAATAGATGACGGAAACGCCGATGACAAAAGCGTTTTTGTAGCCCGACTCAAAGAATTTAAAAACCAATGGACTTTCGACGGAATCTGTGTAGCAGACAGTGCCTTATACACAGCAGAAAACTTATCAGCAATGGCAGGAATGAAATGGATAACCAGAGTGCCATTAAGTATCAAATCAGCCCGACAAAAAATCTCAGATATCGAAGATAAAGACTGGGAATCAGCTCAAATAAAAGGGTACAAAATAGCAGCCATAACCAGCGAGTATGCCAACATCAAACAAAGATGGATAGTAGTAGAAAGCGACCTCAGAAAACAAGCAGCCCTCAAAAAAATAGCCCAGCAAGTAGAGAAACAATTAGAATCAGCTTCTGACTCACTACGCAAGCTATTCAGACAAGAGTTTGCGTGTATAGCCGACGCAGAAATCGCGATAAAAAGATTATCAGATACCTGGAAGTATCACCAAATTACAGAAATTGAATGCCGAGAAAAACCCGCCAAAAAATCGACAAGCAAGCAGAAACTAGAGAACCAAACAAATCCAACAGTTTATCAAGTTACTGGTCAAATAGAAACCCGGTTATCAGTAATAGAAGTCGAAAAGATCGCAGCCGGGAGATTTATATTAGCCACCAACATCTTAGACACTCAAGAGGTGAGCGACGAACAGATACTATCAGAATACAAAGCACAGCAAAGCAACGAGAGAGGATTTAGATTTATCAAAGATCCCTTGTTTTTTACCTCAAGCGTCTTTGTGAAAAATCCCGAGCGAGTCGAAGCAATAGGAATGATAATGGGACTGTGCTTGTTGGTTTATACCCTGGCACAAAGGAAATTGAGACAGCAATTATCAGCTACCAATGAGGGAGTCAGAAATCAGGTAAAGAAACTCACCAACAAACCGACAATGCGATGGATATTTCAGATGTTTCAAGCGGTACATTTAGTGACGGTCAATGGAGAAAAGCAAGTCAGCAATTTAACCCAAGACCGTCAAGATGTATTAAAGCATTTAGGACAGTATTGCAGTCGGTACTATTTAATGTTTGCAGGTGGATGACGCTCGTTATTAAGCTGTAGATATTGGTGAATAATCGACATTTATTAGTCAAGATAATTAGCTCTTGGCGTGATTTGTCTTGGCTAAAACGCTTAGTTGTTTCGAGAAAATAGCGCCAGCAAGCTATTAAAAAAAGTCAATTATTTAACTTTATTTGATTTTGGGAGATTTGACAGGCTTCCGTGACGTTAAAACCGTATAAGTTAAACGGAAAAACTTTGGGGTTCCAACTTTTCACAACTGATAAAAAAAATCCACCCACATCTGCGGAATGTGGGTTTTAAACTGCTAGATGAATTATTTTCTATTCTTAAAGAAGTTTCTACACGGGCTGCTGCATGAGGCACAGCAGTAAAACCTGGGGCGTTACACATAATCTCACCTGAAGCCCAATTGTGATTGCAGTGAAACCTGGCTTTTTGTGCTGAGGAACGCGGGGAGTGGCAGTTTTCCTCGCTCTTGAATGTTTAAAATCCAAGATAGCCGGCGATCGCCCAAGTCGGTATGGAGAATCACCGCCGTTGCTAAAAGTAACAAACACGGGATTTTTAGTAGTGCAGTCTAAAAAAGTGTACGTCCAAGTTCACCCCCACCATGCCACTTTTCCTGAGTCGGAGCAAAAACGCGCCACAGTCCAATCCCTCCACCGCCCACAAGGAGCAACACGAGCAATAACGAAGGGGACGATCGCCGACAAGAAGCGGACTCTGAATGGATTTGTAGATTGGTGTTTGAAGAAGGTTGTAATTCCGATGATTCCATAGTTTACTCATGATTTATCGCCAAGGAGTTTTGCTATCAGCCACCAGTAGTTAGCTGATAGCAAAATGTTGAGAAATCAAGCATTTGAAACAAAAATCTGTTTCTCTGCTTCAGAAACGAAAAATGCGAGTATAACTATTCCACGTTTACCCAAAAATCAGCCGTGACAATTTGACCATTACGATTGAACTGCCCCCAAAGCTTATATTTTCCTGGTTGGGGGAAACTGGTCATAAAGTGAACCTCTCCTGCTGGAGTATCTTTCAAGGCATGAGCATGAATATAGTCGGCTTTTGTCAACGGTAATGACTGCTTGAGGATAACTAAGTGTCCTCTTTCCCCTAAATAGGGCTGTAAATCCTTCAGCGGTTGGTTGCTACTAGCATCTTGCAAATTGAAAATTAAGTTAACTCCTTGTCCTGCTTTTATTTGAGGTTGAGAAAACGTGAGGTTAGCCTTAGTATTTCCCAAAGTTTTTGTGGTAGCCATGTCAACTTTTGACCGAGCTAAAGCTTGACCAGGAACTTGCATTTTTAAGACAGAAACTTGTTCTGCATTTTTTGCTGGTTTGTAATCACTGAACAGCGTGTAACCACCAGAGCCGGGAAAATCAGTTTGAACTTCAAAGTGTCCATTTCCTTTATAGGTGGGGTGAATATGATTGAAATATTGGAGATTATCGCTAACGACAATCAGGTGCATTAATTGTTCTTGAAATTTATCAAAATCAGCAATAGACTTTCCCTCTTTGTTTTGGACTTCAATTACCAAAGGTACGGGAGTTGTGGGCGCGATATAGGAGGGAACTGTCAGCTTAGCAATAGCATTTGCAGGTTCGGCATCGGAATGCCCTGAATGACCACCATCATGATGTTGTTCTCCCGCGTCATGGGTTTTGGAATCCTCCATATTATGACCCTCATGAGGATTTTTATTAGCTCCTGATTTTTGGACATTATCCATTACATGACCCTCATGAGAACTTGTATTTGCCACTTGTGAGGCAGAAGAACTTGATGTTTTGCCAAATTTTGTGCTTGAGGGTGAGAAGCAACCTTGAGTTAGGATGAGAGTTGAAGTAATAGCAATTGCAGTTAAAAATGGGTTCATTGTTTTCTCCAGTTAGTAAACTTGAGGTTGTCGATTTATCAGGGGTTCAGATTTTGCTATTCTCGTTTGGAGTTTTTAGTTAAGGGCATTCTTGTAAATGAATCCTAAAAACTACTGATAAACTCCACAGTTAAGATGAATATTTAGGATTGGCGGCTAGCCAAAAGCTAACCGCTGGCAGGAAAAAAAACTAAAAGGTTTACACGGATGGATAGCCAGCCGCAGCTATTGCTTCTTTGATTGCTGTTTCGGAGGCTTGAGTTTCTATGCTGACAAGTTTGGTTTTTGGATTGGCTTGAACCGAGGCAGTAGAATCAAGCGTTTGAATAACTTTGGTGATAGCATTCACGCAAGCAGAACAAGCCAGTTTAGGAACAGTTAGTTGCAGTACCATAGCCTTCAATTTCTAATCGATGGTGATTAATGGGTGAAGTTGGTTGAGTAAATCAATCGTGAATTTACTCAACCTAATAACAGCTTAAATTCTCTATTCGACTGGAGAGTCAAGGGGTAGCGAAAAAAACTTAACAAATTTTTTCAGAATAAACCGACATAAGTAGGTAGGCAGGAAAAATTATCTTTATGTAACAAAAGATTAAGTGTGGTGATTGGATTTAAATTTAACACGTTGGGGTACGGTAGTTTTTTCTTTCTCCTCTATCTAACTTCTAAGTAGTAGGACATAAATAAACAGTGTGGTATAAAGAAATATTAAGCGATCGACTGTGATGAGCGATCGACTGTGATGAGCGATCGACTGTGATGAGCGATCGACTGCGATGAGCGATCGACTGTGATGAAAGCAAATGCTAAACAAACAGCTTCTCAGAAATTGCCGTAAAAATTCAGTTATAATGCTTAAATTATATCAGTATCAAGCGATGTCATCACCACCATTAAGAGTTTTTCTCAATTGTGAAGAAGAGCAGACACTTTGGGAATTAAGAAAAGTCAAAAATATTCCTGCTAGAACCAAAGAGCGAGCCGAAACTGTCCGATTATCAGCGCAAGGCTGGCGAGTTGAAAAAATTAGCCACTATTTGAAATGTTCGCCAAACACAGTACGTTCAACCTTACACAGATGGAAAGAAAAAGGATTAGAAGGATTGTGGGATGCCCCGCGTCCAGGTAGGAACAAAAAATGGCTCCCATCAGACATCGCCGCCGTAGAAGAAAAATTAGAAATAGAACAAAGGACTTACAATAGTAAGCAATTGTGTCAGTTCTTAGCAACGGAACGTCAAGTGAGTTTAAGTGAACGCCAACTGAGAAGAATCCTCAAAAAAAAACTTATTGTGGAAAAGAACACGGACTTCTCATAAATCCAAACAAAATCCCACCCAAAGAAAAACTGGTCAAGCGGACCTAGATATGCTGGAATGGGCAGCAGCAGCGGGGGATATTCACTTAAAATACTTAGATGAATCCGGCTTTAGTCTGTGGGCGCAAGTGTGTTATACCTGGGCAAAAAAAGGGGAACAAAAACGAATTGAGCAAACAAAAAAGAAAGGAAGACGACTTAATATCTGTGGTTTATTAGAAATAGACAACAGTTTTGAATACGGTTTAGCTGTTAAAAACTTCAACAGCAAGTCCTATATTAAATTGATGGATTGGCAGGCACAGAAAGCACAAGTAAAGCTGGTAAAATCAGGAGTTATTACTGTTATTGTTCAAGATAGGGGTTCTATTCATACTAGCAAAGTTGTTAAAGAACGTCATGCCTATTGGGAGAGTCAAGGTTTATATTTGTTTAACCTACCCTCCTATTGTTCGGAAATGAATCGGATTGAAAATGAATGGCAAAGACTAAAGGAAGATGAATTGGCGGGACGAATGTTTGCGGATGAATATGAATTAGCAATTGCCGTCATGGAAGCAGTTGAAGCCAGAGCGACGCAATCTGGTTATGAAGTACAAAGATATCGTTTCCATTCCGAATAGTTAGGTTTTTGAACTATTAGGAAGTGTTTTCTTCTTGCCTATTTAATCTTTCTTAACATAGCATTGTTTATTTATGTCCGACTACTTACTCCCTGAATTACGGTGTAGGCAAGCTCTAGCTCATTGTCAAGTATTTGACCTGCTAATTGATCTTTTTTAATGTGTTGCAACTCTAATATTTAGGCACCAAGAAGATATATAAACCCTGATTTTCCGACTTTGACCATAAGTGTTGAACTTGCCTTAATCAGTGTATGGGGCAGTTGTGTTGAGCGATATTATTTTTTGATAAGAAACCAGTGTGTTAACTTCTATAACCTCCGTTGACATACCGATCGAAACAATTAAGTTATAGAAAAATTTACTTTTTTTGAATCAGAGGACAAATGATGGAATCAACCTTTTCTAGTAAGGTGGGCGAACCTGAAAGTAATCCTTCCAACTCTAGTTTGAGGATAAATAGTTGCTGAATTTGTAGATCGATAGCGAGCAGTTTATCTTGCAACTGGACTTTGATGTGTTCACAAGGCAACTCTCCCCCATCGTGAACCGTCAATAATTCTTGAATCTCGGCTAAACTTAATCCCAAAGTTTGGGCGCGTTTAATAAACCTTAGCCGATTCAAAATATCAGAATTAAATAATCTATATTTCCCCTCGGTTCTGCCTGATGCCTTGATTAAACCGAGTTCCTCATAGTAGCGAATGGTTTTGATCGGTACACCGCTTTCTTTCGCAACTAAACCAATGAGTTTTTGCTTTTCTTGAACTAACATACTCATTTCCTCTACTGAATCCAACTCTAAGCTTATGATAAACTATCCAGTCGAGTGGAGAGTCAAGAGGGGCTAGACATTTTTTTGAATGACAGAGTGGCGATCGCCTGAATGTCGCAACTTTGGGTAGCAGTAGGCGTCTGGACAAACCATTCGAGCGATCGCACTTGGTTGACGGTCAGTTATTTAAGGCCTGAGCAGCCATTTCATCTGGGTCAGAGACGTTAGCGGCTTGCACTTCTATGGTACCGTGAAACATATTCATGCCACAACTAAAAGTGTGGTTTCCTACGTCTTCGGGAGTGAATTCAATGGCTGTTACTTGATTCAAAGACAAATCGGTAGCAATGCCAAAATCGGGAATCAGCACTTTCGCTAAACAACCACTAGAAGTTTCGCGTAAAAAATTGAGTTGAACGGGTTTACCTGCTTTAACTACCAGATGATTGGGCGTGTAGCCTTTGTTAACAACGATAGTCACTTTCTGGATGCCCTGGTCAACAGTTGGATTGATTTGCATAGCTTCAGCGTCAATTATTGTTTCAGGCTGATGTGTTGACAGGGATGAATTGAACTGGGATTCTGTTACTGTTTGAGGTTCCTCGAACCCCGTTGATGCAAGTTGTTGGTCTTCGGTGGCGATAATTTCGCCTCGAAACATATTCATGCCACAGCTAAAGACATAACTGCCAGCTTTTTTAGGTGTGAATTCAACAGAGGTTACTTGATTCAGATGCAAATCTGCTGCAATATGAAAATCTGGAATTAAGACTTGTTCCAAACAACTGCTAGGATCTTGGCGGTGAAAGTTAAGACGCACTGGTTGTCCAGCTTGCACAACAATGCGGCTGGGTTCATAACCACCATCAACGGTGACGGTTACTTCTTGAATTCCTCCACTGGCTGTAACTGCTTTCTGAGATTGGGGTTTGCTAAGGAGAAACCACCAAAGTTCTAAACTAATCAATCCGAGTCCAGCCAAAGTCACTAAAATCTTGTTACTTAAGGGTTGTTCAATGCGATGAAACTGACTTCTTTGCTGTGTTTGAGTTGGGTGTGTTTCATGGGTATTTTGCGCTATTCCTTCACCAGATAACATTCCTAGTACAACCCCGAGACTAGCAATAGTACCGATAATTGTTGTTTTGCCGCTCATTTGAAAACCTCCTAAAAAATAAACAAGATTATGGGAGTAAGAGCGGGTTTTGAACAAAGGTATTTAGTAAATTTCCTTCGTGATTGACAAAACCCGCGCTATCGTTCGATGTTTCATTCATCAGAGTGCAAAAATAGGCTACGTTAACACTCCAAAAATTGAACCGGAAATTACCCCAAGCAGAAAGCCAAATCCTGCTAATGTTCCTAAAAATGTAAGTTGCTTGTTCATCATTAGTCCCTCTTAAGCACGAATCAAATTAGCCAACATTTTTGGGTCGAAAGTTACGGAGACGCAAGGCATTTGTTACTACAGAAACGGAACTAAATGCCATTGCTGCCCCGGCAATAATTGGATTGAGGAGCCATCCAAAAATCGGGAAAAGAATTCCGGCGGCGATGGGAATGCCTGCCACATTGTAGACAAAGGCAAAAAACAGATTTTGTTTGATGTTTTGGATCGTAGCGCGAGACAGTTGGATGGCAGTAACAATGCCTTGCAAATCGCCAGAGATCAGGGTAATGTCACTCGCTGCGATCGCGACATCTGTTCCTGTGCCAATTGCCATGCCTACGTCAGCTTGAGCTAGAGCAGGCGCATCATTGATTCCATCCCCCACCATTGCGACAATTTTGCCCTCTGCCTGAAGATTTTCGATTTGAGCGACTTTTTGATCGGGACGAACTTCTGCAATAACTCGTTTGATGCCGACTTCCCGCGCTATGACTTCCGCCGTGCGACGGTTATCACCTGTTAGCATTACCACTTCTAATCCCATCTTTTGTAAAGTGCGAATTGCGACAACAGAAGATGGTTTCACGGCATCGGCAATGCCCATAATTCCTTCTACTTTGCCATTTACGGCAATCCAGATAACCGTCTTACCGAGATATTCCAATCGATCCCACGGTTGCTGCAAACTACTGGTATCAATTCCCAATTCATTCATCCAACGATGAGTTCCAATTTGCACCGATTCATTGGATACATACCCTTGCACACCACTGCCTGCGTGAGCCTCGAACTCCCGTGAATCCGTCAACTCCACTCCTTGAGATTGGGCATATTGCACCACCGCTTCTGCCAGAGGATGTTCTGAATTCCGTTCGACGGATGCAGCGAGGCGCAGAAGTTTTAGCTCGTTACCATTGGCGGTACCATTAACCGTTATAAAGTCCGTTACAGTGGGTTTACCTTGGGTAATCGTGCCTGTTTTGTCTAAAACAACAGTTTGCAGTTTGTGCGCCAGTTCTAAACTATCTGCACCTTTAATCAAAATTCCGTTTTCTGCCCCTTTACCTGTACCCACCATGATCGAGGTTGGCGTGGCTAAGCCAAGCGCACAGGGACAAGCAATAATCAGCACGCCCACGGTGGTAATCAATGCCATTGTGACGTTGCCCATGATGTTGTACCAAATGATGAAGGTAGCGATCGCAATGGCAATCACAACAGGGACAAACCATCCCGTAACGCGATCGGCTAATCGCTGAATCGGTGCCTTGGAGCCTTGCGCTTGCTGCACCAGTTTAACGATTTGCGCCAAAAACGTATCTTTACCCACTCGTGTGGCTCGGAATTTGAAGCTTCCAGTCTTGTTAATAGTCGCTCCAATCACTTCATCACCAGGCTGCTTTTTCACGGGTACACTTTCACCCGTCACCATTGCCTCATCAATCGTTGAGGAGCCATCAATAATCTCGCCATCCACGGGAATCTTTTCACCCGGACGAACTAGAATGACATCTTCCAACACTACCTCAGCGATGGGAATGTCCACTTCTCGTCCATTACGAATTACCCGCGCCGTTTTTGCCTGCAAACCCATAAGAGAACGAATTGCTTCTGAGGTTTGTCCCTTAGCGCGGTTTTCCAACAGTCGTCCTAGCAAGAGCAATGCAATAATTACAGATGCCGCTTCAAAGTACACATCTGGTTTAAGACCCTGACTGATAAACCACTGGGGAGAGAAGGTGGGAAATAGAGAATAGAGGTAAGCTGCCCCTGTCCCGATCGCTACTAGCGTATCCATTGTCGCGGTATGACGCTTCAAGGCTTTCCAGGCATTGATGTAGAAAGACCTACCCGCCCAAAACAATACTGGAGTAGTGAGTACAAGTTGTAGCCAGGGATGGTGCAGCCACATGGGAATCAAGGGAATAGGCAATCCCGTCATCGCAGGCAGCGAGCCAATCACGATAACGGCGCTGATAATACCGCTAACCCACACCTTGCGGGTCAAGTCCTGATTTTCACTTTGCCGCGCCTGCCGTTCTGCATCATCTTCTGGGGCAAGTACATCATCTTGCATCGGCAGAGCAGAATATCCAGCCGCATCCACGGCATCCTGAATCGCTGCTACATCAGTTTGGCTGGGATTATAGGTAACGCTGGCTTGTTCAGCTCCAAAATTAACATTGCACGTCTCAACTCCCGGAACTGAGCGGATTGCCTCTTCGATGTTACTTGCACAAGAGGCACAACTCATGCCTCGCAGTTTCATAGTGGCGTTTTCCATACAAAATCTCCTTATTTTCATCCTTAAAATGGGTCTGAGAAATCTTTAGTGACAGGTAACGGGATAACCTGCCACTGTAATTGCCTCTGTAATGGCGGCTTCAGATGCTTGAGTTTGGATATTGACCAGTTTGGTTTTGGGATCTGCCTGAACATTTGCGGCGGCATCTACTGTCTTGATGGCTTTGGTAATGGTTTCGCCACAAGCTGAACACGCCATGTTAGGGACTTTTAGCTGTAGTGTCATGGTTGTATTTTTCCTTTCCTTTGAGGGGTTAATCCTATCTTGCAGTATCCAGTCCACTGGAGTGTCAAGGGGGAATGAAAAGAAATTTTTGAGAACCTCTAAAAAGGAGAAATCAACACCCTGGACACCATGATCTGCTGTCTCTTGAATCCCTAGGGCGTGTTTTCAAAGTCGGTGTATCCTAGATTGGGGCGCCGATCGCACGCAGGGAGTCATGCTTCCCTTCAATCAAGGCCAAGTGTGGACCTGTCCCTTCTGCGCCAATACGGTTCAGTTAAGGGCTATGCAGTGCTTAAAACAATAAATACAGGAGGATTCATTATTATTCCAGTACCTCTGTGTTTAACTTGTTTAGAGCGAAATTTTGAGACAGGCTTTTTCACAACTCTTGGGTTGTTTCTATGAACCATTTCAGGTAGAAGTTGGTCAAGTATCTCTAAAGTTAACCAATTCAAAAGAAGAGAATTTCTTGTGGTTGTAACCGCTGGAATTTTGGCAGAGCACGACGAATCACTCGTAATGTTCCAGTAAAAGACAGACGCAATGGTGAAACACCGGCACTGCTTGCAGCTTGAAAAATTAATGACCGTACAGCTCTTCGGTCCTAGTAGTAAACCATAAATTTCTTGTACCACTTCTTTCGGTCTTTGAGAACGAATATGAGTTTTTCTTCCCAATAAATGTACTTTGACTTCATCAATAGTATTCTCGACTTCCCAACGTTGATGATATTCACAAGCAAGTGACTGGGCTGGAAATTTTTCAGCGTCCAACAAGCTCGTAATTAAACGATATCTAATTTGTGTGACTGGGTGTTCGGGAGCCTCAATTGTGTACTCAATTACTCTTACCTGTATGGGCTTAAATCTTTTTTTTCTTAGTTTGCCTGATGGATAAATCTTTCCTCAAATATGAACCATCATCTAATAGTGTTTGGTTTAAGAATTTAACGTTGGATGGAATTCGCACTCTTCTACTCACAACCTTTACTGACTGTAGCTTCTACCATCGCATAAGAATGTAAGCCTCTATCCCACATCAATAGCATTCCTGGCGTTACTGAGCGTAACAACTTTAACGCTCTTACTCTTTCTCCCATTTTATATGGACACATTAAGGCATCAAATATTAAATGTGTTCCTGCCTCTACCGCAATCGCAGATTACTAGAAAATAGTCTGCAATAACAGCCAACTATTTAATCCTACTATAATACTAGCCACTAACCAAGCTAAGGCTTTCAGCCAAAATGGATTCACAAACTCTCCCATTAAGTTGCGGTTTGAGGTAAACATTACCAAGGGAATTACTGCAAAGGGTAATTGCAAACTGAGAATCACTTGACTGAAAACCAGTAAATTAGTTGTACTGCCTTCACCAAACAAGATAATTACGATCAAAGCCGGCACAATTGCAATCAGTCGAGTCAGCAAGCGCCGCAACCAAGGTCGCAGCCGAAAATTTAGAAACCCTTCCATCACAATCTGTCCTGCTAAAGTTGCTGTCAAGGTTGAGTTCTGCCCCGAAGCCAATAAAGCAAAGGCAAAAATTGCACTAGCAGAACCCACACCCAGTACCGGAGAAAGCAGTTTGTAAGCATCTTGAATTTCTGCTACTTCTTGATACCCGGAAAAATGAAAGCTTGCAGCCGACAATATCAGAATTGCTGAATTAATAAACAAAGCTATTGACAGCGCTACGGTGGAATCAATTGTGCCAAATTTAATTGCTTCCCATTTTTTATCAGCAGTTTCTTCCCAAGAGCGAGTTTGCACGATCGACGAATGCAAGTAAAGATTGTGCGGCATCACAGTTGCCCCCAAAATACCCACCGCAATATAAAGCATTGCCTGATTTTGCAAAATCTCTAGGCTGGGAACATAACCGAGTAAAACTCCTCCGGCATCAGGTTTTGCAAAAATCATTTCTGCAATAAAACAACCGCCAATAATTGCAATAATCGTAATCACCAAAGCTTCGATATAACGAAAGCCTTTTCCTTGTAAAAATAATACCATTATTACATCTAGCGCAGTGATGCACACTCCCCAAACTAAGGGAATACCAAATAGCAATTGCAGTCCGATCGCACTTCCAACAAGTTCAGCTAAATCGCAAGCAGAAATAGCAATTTCACAAAGTATCCACAGCAAAAAACTGACTCGCGGACTGAAATAATCTCGACAAGCTTGTGCCAAATCTCGTCCCGTTGCCACTCCCAAACGCACGCAGAGTGATTGCAGCAAAATTGCCATCAAATTAGATAGCAAAATCACACTTAATAGCGCATAGCCAAACTTGGCTCCCCCCGCTAAGTCAGTCGCCCAGTTTCCGGGGTCCATGTAACCCACTGAAACCAAATATCCCGGCCCTGCGTAGGCCAGCATTTTACGCCAGAAACCTTTGCTGTTGGGAACGGGGACGCTGCGGTGGACTTCAGGAAGGCTGGGTCTGTTTTCGGGGTGAGTCATTGGTTTTATTGTTAAATAATTTTCATATTATTTTCATAATCTCACAAATTCTGTTAAATTTCATCAGTCGTATTGCTCAAAATCCGCCAAAGTTGCAAGAAATATGAAGTTGTGTATTTTTTATCTAACACTCCAGGTAATGTGAATGCAGCAACAGAATGTGTGATATGCTCTGAATATCAAATCGGTTCTGGTGAGGAACAGCCACCAGAGGTAACGGGGAAAGTTCGGTGTAAGTCCGGCACTGTCCCGCAACTGTGAAGGAGACAAGTTCTCCAAGTCAGGATGCCCGCCGATGCCCAAATTTACTTTATTCATCTGCGAGGTACATGATGACTACTCAATCTTCTTCTTCTTCGGTTTGGCAACAAACGGCACGGTTGACGCTTTCAACACCCGTGCAAGCGACGCTCTACATCTCCCTATGCGCTTTGACTGTCTGGACTGTTTACTTTACAACTTATCCCGCCGTCCATAACAAGGTACACTCTCTGCGCCACCACACTTTGATGGTTAGTTGTCACTAAACAAGATTGTTTTTATTTGAGATATTGCAGTGCGATTCGTTTAACCTGTTGGGGCGGGTAAACCTGCGAGCTTTCTCAGAGTGCAGACAGGTTAAATAAACCCGCCCCCACCCCGCGCGAGATTCCTTAAAAGTCCAGAATTAAAATGTCAAAATTAAAGTTTTCTGCGCTCATCAGTGCTGTCTGCATGATGAGTATCTTTTTCTATGGTTGGGTAGGGTTTTCGCAGTCTCCACAATCAACTGTGCGACTGACTTCTGAACCCCCAATCAGCCAGATTTTACCCTTTGAAGCCGAGGCAACTACACCTTTATCTCCAGTGTCGTTAAAGCTGCAAGCTTTAGATGCAGCGGGGATTCCTTTAGAGAATGCTCGAATTAGTTTGACAATTTTAACTCCGCCTAAAAATCATTGGTTTACCACCGATTTTCCGATCGTGGAGGGAACAAAGTTGCTGGATATAGAGGCTGTTGCAGCTAAAGGTGAGTTACAAATCCAGCAAATGCTGCCCATTAGGGGAAATTATCAATTGTTAGCAAAGGTGACTCCGATCGCAGAAAATGCTTTTACTCCTATTCAGCAAACTTTAACACTATCCGTGCCGGAAAACGGGGTGAAGTATCGCAATTTTGGGATTTTAGCTGTGATTTTGTTGGTTGTTGGGCTAGGTGGCGGCTTGGCGATTGGAGGAAAGCCCAAAATCCAAGCAGGAGAAATAGCGCCTGAAAGAGTGCGATTGCTGTTAAGTGGGGCGATAATAATTGCGATCGCTACCTTGTTATATGTTAATGTCAGTGCTGAAATTGCCCAGTCTGAGATGTCGATGCCAATGTCTCACATGACAGAATCTAAACCGACAGAAAAAACTAGCCCCATTGTGCAATCTCAGGGTTTACAGGTGCGACTTTCTGGAGATGTTAGTGCGACAGTAGGGAAAGCTGCTAATTTACAAGTTCAAGTCACCGATACCAAAACAAATCAGCCAGTCACAGATGTATTGTTCAATGTTAAAGTCACCCAACTCGAAAATGATTGGATTGCTTTTGCCTACAAAGGTGTCCCGGATGCAGCCGGAAAACTGATATGGCAAGAGCAGTTTTTTGATGGCGCACCTCACAAAGTAGAGGTAGAAGTTTCTCCCCAACCCAACGGGGCCCGTCAGTTTTCACCATTCCAGGTTTTACAAAGTATTGAAGTTGAGGGAGTCGCGCCTCCTCTTTCAGTGCGGTTGACTGTTTTAGCTTACTTTACAGGCATTGTAATCGCGGGGATGGCGATCGGATTTGGATTGCAGCGCCGTTTGCTTGGGCTGCGGGTGAGAGTAGGGCGCATTTAACCGGATTTCGGATAATTTAATTTAAGTGCGATCGACTATGATTAAGTCGATCGCCAGAAATCACTCTTGTCAACGTTCCTGATTTGAGAGCTCTTTAAATTCGCGAGTTCCCTGATAGCCAGATAAATCCGCTAACTCCTGCAAAGATTTTTGCCCTTGGTAAAACTTACCGTTAATTTCCCAAGTGGGAGTCCCTTGAATCTTCGCAGCTTCGCAAAGATCCCGCCGAGCATTTTTCCCTTGAGGATTGCACTCAATATAATTGATAATGCCCGCCGCTTCTTTGCCGAAACTTGCTTTCTGTGCTTGACAATGATCGCAGGTAAAAGAGCCGTACATTTTAGCACCCACTATTTTTAAATGCTGCGCTAAAGCAATTTCTGAAGTACCGGAAGATGTCGTAGTCTTGATGCTAGTCTCGTTAGCTGTACCGAGATTATTCACATCGGCATAAAGAGCCAGAGAGGAAATCAGCACTAACATAGACACCACAATTCCTATAAAAAATAGTTGCCCGATATCATCCCATTCGCGACCTATTAATGCTAAGACAAACAAGCTAGTTGCAAACAAAGCAGATGCAATACAGTAAATACAAGCTGCTTTAATATCAACAGCCAGTACATACATCAGATAGCCGCTGAAAATCGTCATAGCTGTGCTACCAGCAAACAGAAATAGTCCCGTCCAAGACTCTAACTTAGAGCGGAGACTCTTCTGTTCTGCGGGATTGACCAATAGGGGAGCTACGGCAAAAACTATCATGCTCAAATAGCCCAAAAAACCGAACAAAGAAAGAGGCAAACCAAAGACATAGGCATAAGGACTCGAAAGCACGATATCGCAGCCTTCGATCGGACAAACTGCCGTTCCGTTGGATAACTTAACCACTGTTAGATAAGCAGTGATCGCAGCCCCTATCGAGGCAATTCCTGCCGTGAGCGGACGAGAATAGCGGTGAATCCAAGGCATGGAACGTTGACGACGCATAATATTTTTTCCTGTGCTGGATATTTCCCAAGACTAAATTGTATTACCAACCATTTTACACTTTGATGAAATAAGCCACAATTCCTAGAAGGATTAATACTGCTCCGGTTAATCCTTGTTCGTGAGCCTCGAAAAAATGCAGCTTTTCTTCTAAAGCATTAACTCCTTTCATTCCCAAGTCTACTAGCAAAACCATTCCCAAAACTGTCACAACTAAGTAGACCACAGAAACTACAAGTATGCCGCTCAAACCAATCGTTCCTGCTGAAAAAAAATAGGCTTCTATTTCGATGCAAGGCGAGAAAAACATTCCTGTTCCTAAAACAGCTAGGATTTGAAATTGCGATCGCTTGGTAGTTAAATTAACTGTTTCCGCGTGATGGTGGTGGTGCCTGCGAGAACTATCTAACTCTGCCAAAAGATAGATAATTCCTAAAACTAATAAAACTAAAGGCGCAATTATTTCAGCGGCCTCTACATAGGTAGCAGCGAACTTGTAACCGAATAAGCCGACGACAATTCCAATTAGGATAATGCTGAGGGTATGAGCAACTCCTGTAATTACTGTAGCCCGCAAAGTTTCGCTGCGAGACCAATTTTCAGTTTTACCAATCGCAATTAAAGGCATCCAGTGGTTGGGAATTAATGCGTGAATAATACTAAGAGCTAGACTTCCCAACAGAATTTTGAGCATACTTTCCATTTGCTTTCCTCTACAAATTGCTACAAGGAGGAAGGAATTGCCCGCCCTCCTGGAGTTGTCAGCCGACTACTTTAAAACTCTAGTCGCATTGAAAATAGCTGCTAAAGCCACCCCAACATCAGCAAAAACTGCTTCCCACATTGTCGCTAAACCAAAAACACCCAAACCAATAAATATCGCTTTAATTGACAGGGCAAAAATGATATTTTGCCAAACAATATTGTGAGTTTTTCTGGCAATTTGGATGGCTTCAGCCACCTTGGAGGGTGCATCTGACATAATTACAACATCGGCAGTTTCGATCGCCGCATCCGAACCCAAACCTCCCATTGCTATGCCCACATCAGCTCTAGCAAGTACGGGTGCATCATTAATTCCATCCCCGACGAAGATAATTTTATCGCCTTTTTTAGATTGGGAGATCAGTTTTTCGATCGCCTCTACTTTTCCTTCAGGTAATAACTCAGCTAAGTAGGAATCTAAACCGAGCTTTTTCGCAACACTCTCAGCTACAGCTTGATTATCTCCTGTGAGCATCACGATTCGCTCAACACCCAGTTTCTTGAGGTCGCGAATAGCCTGTACAGCGTCTTCCTTAAGCTCGTCAGCAATCAAAATATACCCAGCGTAGCGGTTGTCTACCCCTAAATGTACGATCGTACCTTCAGCATTGCAGACATCGTGAGGGATATTTTCTCGGTGCAGCAAACGGTCATTTCCGGCAAGCACAATTTGATTATTTACTTTCGCCCGAATGCCGTGCCCCGCTATTTCTTCGTAATCTTTCACATCCGATGAATCTATTTTTCCGCCGTAAGCTTCCATAATAGATTTCGCGACTGGGTGATTGGATTGAGATTCTACTTTAGCCGCTATTGCCATCAACTCTGTTTGGGAAAAACCATTTTTAGGCACAATTTGTGCTACTTTAAAAACTCCTTTTGTCAAAGTTCCTGTTTTATCCAAAACAACTGTCTTGACTGCTGTCAGAGTATCTAGAAAAGTCGAGCCTTTAACCAAAATCCCGCGCTTGGCTGCACCGCCAATTCCCCCAAAGTATCCCAGAGGAATGCTAATCACCAATCCGCAAGGGCAGGAAATAACTAACAAGACTAGGGCGCGGTAAACCCACAAAAATCTGTCTGCATTAGTTGCTCCTGAAATGAACAAAGGCGGAATTAAAGCCACTGCTAGCGATGCAAAGACTACAAAGGGCGTGTAGTAACTGGCAAATTTGCTGATCATCTTCTCAGTCTCAGCTTTTTTGCTTCTGGCATTTTCTACTAATTCCAGAATTCGGGAGATTGAAGATTCACCGAAGAGTTTAGTAACTTTGACGGTGAGAACTCCTGTCTGGTTAATTGTTCCTGCTAAAACTGTTTCTCCAACTTTCACGGTTCGAGGTACTGATTCTCCAGTTAGTGCAGACGTGTCAAGCTGAGAATTGCCGTCTATAATTTCACCGTCTAAGGGAATTTTTTCTCCCGGTTTGACAAGGATGATATCGCCGATGACTACTGTTTCTGGTGCAACTTTTTTAATGTCGCCGTTGTCCTTGAGGTTGGCATAATCTGGGCGAATTTCTAAAAGCGATTTGATCGATTGACGCGATCGCCCTACAGCAAATTCTTGAAAAAGTTCTCCGATTTTGAAAAACAACATCACCCCGACTGCTTCAGGGAGTTTGTGAATGGCTACAGCGCCGAGTGTTGCTATAGTCATTAAGAAATTTTCATCAAAAAATCGACCTCGCAGAATGTTGCGACCCGCACTGGTTAAAACATTCCATCCGCTTAAAAGATAGGCTGGGATGAAAACCAGATATTCACCTATAGAATAGGGCGTGTTGTGCAGTTTTTCTTCAAAAATTAAACCGCCAACAAATAGGACAACAACCGATATCACAGGAATCAATTCTTGCTTCAGGTTAAAATCTCCGTTCCCGTGGTTGTGGCTGTGGTCATGGTTATGATTCTCATTACTGAGATCGGGGCGATCGTCGTGACTGCAACTACAGCAGCCGGAATCTGATGCTTTTGTCTTTTTCATGATGCCTCCTAGATGGAAAAACATAATTAACTTATGAACATATATTCATACTATATCTCCAAAGCTAACAATTTGGTAAATTATTGAGTTAAAAGTTTGGCTGCTAGTTAGCTCAAGTTTGCGGTCACAAGTTGCGATCGAGAGTAAGAATTATTATCGTTTTGCTCATGTTAAGTAAAAATTATTGACTCATATTATTTGCTTGCCTGTGTCACATCCCATTGCTTGGTTTACCATTGCTGCATTTTTGACGCTTTGACTATCCACGATGGCTTCAGACGGACTCACCGCTCGGTTGTGGCTAACTTTAACCCAGGCTCTAAGTCGGTCATGTAGCCTCAGCAAAGTTCCGTCTTTACGCCAGGTGCAGAAGTAGCGATAGACGCTCTGCCAAAGTGGGAAGTCTCCCGATAAGTCACGCCAAGTACAGCCTTGGGTTAACAGGTAAAAGATTGCATTCAGGACATTCCACACCTCAACCTTGGGTGACGATCCCTAGATGTTGGAGGTGAAATAAAAGGTTCAATCAACTCCCATTGTTCCAAAGTAAAGTTGCTGGAGTACATTTTACTCATAGCTATTTTTGGTACTGTTTCTATGTCTCGGCGATGAAAAAACTAAAACGAAGCGAGAAACGTTCAAATCGTTGCTGCAAAACCTGTTAAGCGGTATTACTACAGCCGTTGTTGCTTCATTCTGTCACGTTGTGTATCTCGAATAATACTGATTCCACCCCAAACGACTAGGCTTGCGATTCCCAATCCAACAATTAAATCAGGAAACCGAGAATTAAATAGAGTGACTAGGAAACCTGCGACGATCACACTAAAATTTGCAATTACATCATTCTGCGTAAATATCCAACTTGCCCGCATATGTACCTCACCCTTACGATGCTTTGAGAGAAGGTACAAACCATAACTGTTAGCAATCAGGGCCAAAAAAGCCATTGCCATCATCCAACCTGATTCCGGTGAACTTCCCCAAACAAACCGTCGAATCACATCGACGACAACCATCACGGCTAACGTGATCTGAAAAATACCACTTAGAGTCGCTGCACGATTCTTGTGATGCGCCGATTTGCCAACTGCATACAGCGACATCGTGTAAACTGAAGCATCTGCAAACATATCTAATGAGTCTGCAACTAAGGCAGTTGAATCCGCTAAAACTCCTGCCACAATTCCGACGACAAACATTGTGCCATTGATAAGTAACAGAATTCGCAACGTTTTACGCTCGGCTGCGTTCTTGGCTTCCATGTGACATCCACAGTCTGACATCGTGCCTCCTGTTTAGCTTGTTGTTATTCGTTCTCTGAGCAGTTGTAGCGGGTACATTCATAAACTCCTTTTGCTACATCAGCCAGTAACTCTTCAACCATTTCCAAAATCTCAGCAACTCGTGCATCGGCGAGTTGATAACTGGTGTACCGTCCTTGCTGCAGGGTGTTTACCAGACCGCAATCACGGAGACAGCCCAAGTGGTTTGAGGTGTTAGATTGCGATAGCCCGGTTGCTTCAACAATTTCACTCACGGTCATTGGACGCGATCGCAGCACGTCCAAAATCGCCAATCGTGATGGATCGGAAAACCCACGAAAGAGTTTTGCTTTCAAGCGAGTGGACTGGGATTGAGCAGAGACAATCATATGCTTAGCTTCAATACAAAGCTCTTTTATATCATCATATCAGCAACTAATGATATGTCAACACCTGAAAGCTTATTTATACCCTTACGTGAGCAGCGTCGCAGTTCCCACATCCGCTATTGCCCAAGCCGGAGCATCGTTAATCCCATCTCCCAGCATCGCTACAATTTTCCCTGGTGCTTGCAGTGTTTAGATTTGAGCTGCTTTTGGGTCTAGTCCAACTTCAGCAAAAACGCGCTGGATACCAGCAGAAGGGGCCATCGACTCAACTCATGCCTTGGAGTTTGACTGTGAGGTGATCCATATATGCACTCTGAAATTGGGAATGGGTAATATTCTGACTTCTGTCTTCAAGCGCCTGGATAGCCAACAGATGCGATCGCTTTCCTAACTTCATTTTCCGGTTTCACAGTTTGAATTGTCACCAACTTCGTCTTGAGATCGGCTTAAACAACGGCGGCTGAGTCAACTGCTTGGACTTCTCTAGTCCACTGGAGTGTCAAGGGGGATTGCGAAATTAATCAGGAATTATGGAAAAAGTGGTTTGACACCCTACCCATAGGGGTAAGGCGCGCACTGTGCACCCTACATAATTAGGTTGTGAGTCCTGTAAATCTTAAATTTGAGTTCGATCGACAGCACAGCAATAATTTTTTACAATTCCCAGTCGAAAATTTCATCCTAATTTCATTTATATGTGGAAAGCTGAAGATAAATAGTCGTTTTAAGCATATAAAATGTATGAAACCAATTTCATTAAAAACCGGCTTTGCAGGGCTGACATTGATCGCCACAGCCGCCCTAACCAGCGGAGTGCTCGCAGCTTGTTCAAAAGCTCCTACAAGCCAAACTCAAGCCCCAAACGTTACGGCTGCAACCGAAGTGAACAACAAGCCAGACGCGGCACAAGGTGGCATGGGTGGCATGAATCATGGCATGGATCACAATATGTCAATGGATTTAGGCCCGGCTGATGCCGAGTACGATTTGCGATTTATTGATGGCATGACACTGCACCATCAAGGTGCAGTAAACATGGCAAAAGAGGTACTAAATAAATCCAAACGCCCGGAAATGAAAAAAATAGCAAATGAGATGATTGCCGCTCAGAACCGCGAAATCAATCAAATGAAAGAGTGGCGAAAAGCTTGGTATGCCAAAGCCAGCAGTACGCCAATGGCTTATCACGCTCCAATGAGTCACACGATGGCAATGACTCCCGAACAAATGCAAAGCATGATGATGAGCATGGATTTAGGGGCCGCTGACGACCAATTTGACTTGCGATTTATCAATGCGATGATTCCCCACCACGAAGGAGCTTTAGTGATGGCCCAAGATGCTTTGAAGAAGTCGAAGCGGCCGGAAATAAACAAATTGTCCCAAGAGATTGTGACTTCGCAAAAGCAAGAAATCGAGCAAATGAAAGAGTGGCGGCAAGCTTGGTACAAACAGTAACACCATATTTCACCCGGATTTCATTTTTATCTGCAAAACTGATCTTTGAGTTCAGATTCTCCCCTACTCAATCATGCAATACTACCCCCGTGTCCGCTCCTCAGCACCGATTGTTCACTTTTCGGGAATACTCCTGACTCTTTTGTTATTCATCGAGTCCACCCCCGCTTTTGCCCACGCTGGCCACGGAGATGAATTTAAGCATAGCGACGAAGCAACTGAAACTCCTACTGCTATTTCTGTCGATGCTGAAACAGCAAAACGATTAGGTATTAAAGTCTCCCCTGCCGCTCGCCAGCGACTAGATATTGGCATCAAAACCACAGGACAAATTGAAACTTTACCCAACGAAAAAGTAGAAGTGACGGCTCCTGTTGCTGGGAAAGTAGTAGAGTTGCTAGTTAAGCCTGGGGACAAAGTATCAAAAGGTCAACCGGTTGCGGTTTTATCGAGTTCAGAATTAGGACAATTGCGGGTTGAATCTCTCTCGAAACGTGCTGAAGCTGAGGCAGATTTGCAGCAAGCACAAGGAGATCTAAAACTAGCACGAGAAAATTACGATCGCCAACTTCAAATATCCGCAGCAGAAATCGCCCAAGCCAAAACCCAATTGACGGCGGTAACTAAGCAGTACCAGCAAGAACAAGAATTAGTAAACAAGCGTTCAGTTGTGCAAGCCGCTAAAGAAAACTATCAGCGCCAAGTTGAAATAGCGCAAGCCGAAATAGCGCGGGCAGAAACTGAACTGACTGTGGCAAAAGAACAGTTCGAGCGCGACAAAGAATTAGTGGCATCAGGAGCGATCGCGCGGCGCACAATGCTGGAATCGCAAGCGCACTTCGCCGAAGCACAAGCCACTGTTGCTAAGGCAAAAAGCCGTCCTGAAGTTATCCAAGCCCAAACCGAAATTAAACAAGCCGAAGTAGACCTCCCAATGCGGGAATTGCGGGAATCTCAAGGCATGGTTGCAGAAGCAAAAGCTCAACTTACCAGAGCTCAGAGCCGCCGGGAAGTCCTAGAAGCCGAGAACCAACTCAAACGCGGCAAAACTGCCGTCCAAGTTGCTCAGTCGCGCATTCGTTTGGCTGACGCACCCTATCAAGCGCGGCTCCAACAATTAGGAACGGTTGCCAACGATCGAGGACTCGTTACCGTAGTTGCTCCGATTTCGGGGACGGTAGCCGATCGCGAAATCACTCCAGGAGAGTCAGTAAACGCTGAAAAACCGTTGATGAGTCTCTTAAATGACAGCCGCGTTTTTGCCACCGCCAATATCTACGAAAAAGACCTAAATAAAGTAAAACAGGGTCAGGTAGTCAGGGTAAAAGTCGCTAATTTACCTGATCGCATTTTCAATGGAAAAATCGCCTTCATTGGGTCATCCGTCGAAGGAGAAACGCGGGTTGTGCCGGTGAAAGCAGAAATAGATAATATTAACGGCGAATTAAAGCCAGGACTGTTTGCTGAGTTGGAGATTTTAACCGACAAAACTGCCACAAATATTTTAGCAATTCCGAGTGCAGCAATAGTGGAGGTTAGCGGGAAAAAAACCGTTTACGTCCAAAATGGCAATGCTTATCAAGCTGTTGAAATTGAACCCGGTCAAACTGCTGGAGATTTAGTTGAAGTTAAAACCGGTTTATTCGAGGGAGATTTGATAGTAACGCAGCGAGCACCTCAACTTTACGCCCAATCTTTACGGGGCGGCAGCGATAAACACTCAGAAGACGAGGAAAAGAAAGAGGCAACTCCAAAGGCAACAGAGGTTAATTTTAATAATTTACCCGTGTCTTTATGGTGGGCGGGAATAGGGGGAGGAATTGCGATCGCATCCCTAACTTTCACAGCAGGCGTGTTGTTGGGAAATCGGCGCAAATTGCCAGCATTAGCAGCGGATTCAGGAAACCATGCCGCAAATAATGGTTTTTCCGCCTCTGCATCGGCGTTAGACACTGAACTGGTGTTACACAATGACAACCATCACGTTAAAACTCAAGAGGAAGAAGTCAAGAGTTTGAAGTAAACAATTGCGTGGATATAGCAATTTAATGGCCAGAAGTATGTATCTATTAACTCAAAGCTAATAAAATGTTCAGCACTATTCTTAGATGGGTAATAAACCGCCGGTGGCTAGTCGTTGTCGCCACCATTATTGTTAGTCTTTGGACATTTTCTATCATCCCCCAAATGTCGCTCGATGTCTTCCCGCCTTTCGCACCGCCACAGGTAGAAATTCAGACGGAAGCACCGGGGCTCGCGCCGGAAGAAATCGAGTCTTTGGTAACACTGCCGATCGAAAGTGCGATTAACGGAACTCCTGGGGTAACAGCAGTGCGATCGGCTTCTGCTGTGGGCCTTTCTGCAGTTAAGGTAATTTTTGATTGGCAAACTGACATTTATCAAGCGCGCCAGTTGATAACAGAAAGGTTGCAGCTAGCGCAAAGCAAACTCCCGGCTGGGGTAGAAACACCGCAAATATCTCCGACAACTTCACCTGTCGGTCTGGTGATTACCTATGCTTTTACCTCGGAAACTACTCCTTTGATGGAAGTGCGCCGTCTGGTTGACTGGCAAGTCACAAACCGCCTTTTAGGCGTGACTGGCGTTGCCCAAGTCGTGGCTTATGGCGGCGATCAGAAGCAATATCAAGTATTAGTAGAACCTGCCAAGTTAAAAGCTTTTAATGTGTCGTTGCAGCAAGTTGCCGAAGCGACAGCGGCTGCGAATGTTAACGCGCCAGGGGGGTATTTAATTACGCCGGATCGAGAAACTTTAATCCGGGGGGTGGGGCGGATTGAGTCTGTGGAAGATTTGCAGCAATCTGCGATCGCATCTCGGCAAGGAACAGTCGTCAGAATTGGTGATGTCGCTGATGTCAAGGTTGGTGCTGCTATCAAGCGGGGCGACGGCAGCTTTAACGGCAAAAAAGCTGTGATTGTGATGGTAAACAGACAGCCCGTTGCTGATACTCCAGCGGTAACGAAAGCGGTTGAGGCAGCAATGGCTGAGGTACAGGAAGCTCTACCAAAAGATATTAAAGTTACTGTGACTTTCCGACAGGAAGAATATATTAATTCTTCGGTGGAGAATGTGCGATCGGCTTTAGTTGAAGGCAGCATCATCGTCACCCTTATTCTTATCCCGTTTTTGATGAATTGGCGCACTCTGGCGGTGGTTTTGCTGGATTTCTTTCTGACTTGGCTGTTGGCGCTGCTGGCGATGTATTGGCTGGGGCTGGGATTAAATACGATGACTTTGGGGGGTTTGTCGGTGGCGATCGGCACTGCGATCGACGATGCGATCGTCTATGCGGAAAATACCTACCGCAATTTGAGAGAAAATAAGGCTTCTCTTCATCCTCGCCCGGTAATGGATGTGATTTTTGATGGCAGTCAGGAGGTGCGCGATTCGTTAATTGGAGCGACTGTTATTGGGATTGTGGTGTTTTCGCCAATTTTTACTTTACCCGGTATAGAAGGTCGAGTTTTTACGCCTATGGGGATTACTTATCTGATAGTTGTGGTGATTTCTAGTCTGGAATCGCTGTTAATATCTCCGGCCCTCTGCGCTATCTTGTTGCCTACTAAACGCATGAGATCCGAGGAACCTTGGCTGCCGAGATTTTGCAAGCGCACCTATCTTTTTTTTGTAGAATTGTCAATGCGCTATTCGTGGATTATTTTAGCTTTTGCTGCTGCTAGCATGGTGGCTGCATTAATTATTTTGCCTTCGTTTGGACGGGTGTTTTTGCCTGAGTTTCAGGAGCAAACTTTGGTGAATACTATTCAGCTTTATCCGGGGGTGTCTTTGGAGACAACAGATAGCGCAGCTTTTGCTATTGAAGATGCACTTAAGAATGATAGCAGGTTTGAATACGTGCAAGTGCGATCGGGCAGAGCTCCGGGAGATGCGGATGCTGCGGGAGTCAATTTAGCTCACATTGATATCGGTTTGAGCGAGGAGGGCATGAAAAATAGACCGAAAACTTTGGAGGCGCTGCGGCAGGAATTTGCTAAATTGCCGGGAGTTGCACCAAATATCGGCGGTTTTATTTCTCACCGGATGGATGAGGTTTTATCTGGTGTCAGAAGTCAGATTGCTGTCAAAATCTTTGGCCCGGATTTGGATCAGCTTCGCAGCCTCGGGGCAAAAGTTGAAGAGCAAATGAAAACAGTTGAGGGAATTGTGGATTTGCAACTCGAACCGCAGGTGCCCGTGCAACAAATTCAAATTAAGTTTAACCGCCAAGCAGCGGGTAGATACGGTTTGAAAATCGGAGAGCTTTCTGAAATAATTGAGACAGCTTTAAACGGCAAAGTTGTTTCTCAAGTTTTAGAAGTTCAGCAAACTTTTGATTTAGTTGTTTGGTTGCAGCCTGAAGCCCGAAATAACTTAGAAACTATTCAGAATTTGTTGGTTGATACTCCAAGCGGTAATAAAATTCCCCTCGCCCAAGTTGCTACTGTCAAATACGGTACTGGCCCCAATACGATTAACCGCGAGAATGTTTCTCGCTTGATTGTGGCGGCCGCTAATGCTAAAGGTAGGGATTTGCGATCGGTTGTGAATGAAATTCAAGCTAAAGTCAAACAAGAGGTGGAGTTGCCTTTTGGCTATTTTATCCAGTACGGCGGTCAATTTGAAGCCGAGCAAAGAGCTTCGCAAAATATTATGATATTTAGTGCGATCTCTTTTCTTGTAATTACAGTATTGATGTACTTGTCCGTCAAGTCAATTCCTTCAACTGCGATGATTATGATTAATTTACCCCTCGGATTAGTGGGAGGAGTAATCGCGGTAGCTTTAACTGGTGGCATCATCTCTGTAGCTTCCCTGGTTGGCTTTGTTACATTATTTGGCGTTGCCACCCGCAACGGCTTGCTTTTAGTAGACAACTACAACACTAAATTTGCCGAGGGAATGCCTTTTAAGGAAGCAATTATTAAAGGATCGATGGAACGGCTCAATGCTATTTTGATGACCGCTTCAACTTCAGCTTTAGGTTTAGCACCTTTAGCATTAGAAGGCGGCGCGGGAAAAGAAATCCTGCAACCGTTGTCAGTAGTAGTTTTAGGCGGATTGTTTACTTCTACAGCATTAACGCTTCTGGTGTTACCCGCGTTGTACGCCAAGTTTGGTAGATTCTTAGTGCCTAAACAAACACCGCCAGTTTCTGACAACGGAAAGGTAGTTCAAGCTGTTTTTGAAAAGTGATTTTCGCGGTATATTGCTCCGATTTTCTTATTCGTTTAGGTTCCAAAAAAATAATGTGAAGAAAATACTAATTAATGCGGTTGCATTGACTCTGGTTAGTACAGTTTTAATGGCTCCTAGCTATGCAAGTTTCGAGACAGATGAGAGTAGGCTTTCCAATGTAGACGGAGACGTGTACTCTTCCCCTACTCGCTGGCGGCTTGTCAAACAAACTTTCGTATTACACTTTCCTGAAAACAGCAACCCTGTTACCCAGATAATTATTGCCATTCCACCCACTGTCGGTGTGAGTAATGATATTGAGGTGCTGGAACACAAGGGTGGGAAAATTAGCATCAATGTTTCTGTCAATGGCAGAAACATTATATTAGACTTCGTGGAACCCGTCGCTCCTGGCAGCAGGATTGATATTAATTTCAACAAAGTTAAACAACCCATTCTCGATTCTACTTCTGTGTACCGATTTTCAGCTAAAGTCATTGGTAGTGATACAGAGATTCCCATAGGTGTAGCTGAGTTTCGCACAGATTAATTAATCTAAAGATTGCCATTAATTCTTAGGGGAGTATGCAAGATAAAGATGATGTAAAATTTGTTAGAATTACTAATCATTGAATGCAACGAGTAAAGCACATGAATTTATTCAAATCAGGCTTGATTGTTCTAGGAAGTGTGGGTCTGTTTTTCTTGGGAGCTTGTGGGAACAGCAACCAAGCCGCCAATTCCGATGCTAGTTCTACTGGTGCACAGCCTGCCGAGTCCGCGTCGTCCGATGGAGCAGCAAAAAAAGAACCCTCTACCCATGCCGGCGCGTCTCACAAAGGCGCTCAAGTTGTCGAGTCAGATCCCTATCACTTAGAGTTTGTCTCTGAGAAAGAAGATAATGGAACTCGTTTAGATTTCCATCTTCTAAAAGAAGACAATAACGAAGAAATCTCTAATGCTAAAGTAACGGCTCAAATTCAGCTACCTGATGGTAGTCAAAAGACACTTCCCATGACCTATGGAGCTCAAGAAAAAAGCTACACGGCTTTGCTTCCTGGAAAGGCAGCGGGTCAGTATCAGGTGAAAATTACTTCGGATATTGGCGGGAAAAAAGTAGACGGTCGCTTTAGTTTTAATCAGTAAATTTTCCCTGTTGGGTAGGGCAAGAGAAACAAGCTTCAAGGGTAGCGATCGTGTCTCACAATCACAGTCACGGAGGACACGGACACGACCACGGAGGTGGTAATTACAACCGTGCCTTTGCCATCAGCATCGCACTCAACACGGGGTTTGTCATCATTGAGCCAGTTTATGGCATTCTTGCCAATTCCCTTGCCCTACTTGCCGATGCAGGTCACAATTTGAGTGATGTTTTAGGTCTGCTACTGGCTTGGGGAGCAACCATCCTGGCCCGTCGGCGACCTACAGCACGCCGCACCTATGGGCTGCGTCGTTCTTCCATTTTGGCGGCTCTGTTGAACGCTATTTTTCTGCTGGTAGCTTCAGGGGCGATCGCTTGGGAAGCTATTCAACGCTTTTCAGAACCCAGCTCAGTATCAGGCGGTACAATTATTGGCGTTGCAGCCGTAGGCAGCGCTATTAATACGGGAAGTGCCTTAATGTTTATGGCCGATCGTCATAATGACTTGAACATCAGAGGCGCGTTCCTCCACCTGATTGCTGATGCAGCAGTATCTTTGGGTGCGGTGCTGGCTGGCATCGCTATTGTGGCAACTGGCTGGCTTTGGTTTGACCCTATTATGAGCTTGATTATTGTTGTTGTTATTGTGTTAGGGACTTGGCAATTGTTCCAAGAATCCCTCAACTTAATAACAGATGCCGTACCAGCAAGCATTGAACCCCTTGCAGTCCGCACTTATTTAGCTGGACTCCCTGGCGTAACTGGTGTTCACGACCTTCATATTTGGGCAATGAGTACAACTGAGACAGCCCTCACAGCTCACTTGGTAATGCCTACAGCTTATACTGGTGATGCTTTTTTAGTGCAGATAAATCGAGAGCTGCACGACCTTTTTGGTATTGAGCATACTACGCTCCAAGTAGAAACAGGCGATCCGAGTTATCCTTGCCCTCTCGCTCAAGAAAATGTTGTGTTGTGAGTATAAAAAATATCTTGATACACACTATTCTTGATCCTATCCCATCGCACCCTCGGCAGTAGCAACTTACCACCACAGGAATGAATATTTTCTTTTGAAAATCTGATTTCTGGATAAATGTGCTTGAACGGTCAAAAATTTCATCCTGATTTCATCTCAATATGTCAATTTAGATAATAACAGAGTCGTTTACTAAGGATTCTGAGGCTTGATTAACGAGATCGGTTGTCATACAGGAGTAAAATAATGAAAAGGCTAATCTGTTCGGCTGTAGCTTTAGCTCTCACAGTTCCGATTGCTGCTGACTATGCCGGTGCCAGCATAGGATCTAGTCCTCATATTGATGGAGCTGTACAATTTCCTCAAACTCGGTCGAGGATTGTTCGGCATACGATTAGGTTGCACATTCCTCAAGGCCGTAGCCCTCTTTCTCATCTGATTATTGATGTTCCAAAGGGGTTAATAGTCAGCAACAATATCACTTTAACAGACGATGTGAAAGGAAAAATTAATGCTGATTTTTCTATTTTAGACAACCAAATTGTAGTGAAAATCTCTCAACCAGTTGCGTCAGAAGCGAAGCTTAAACTTGTTTTAAACGATGTAAGAATAAGAGGTGTTTCTAACGTTTGGCTATACCGAATTTCTACTAAATTTGTTGGCGTTAATAGAGAAATTCCTATTGGTGTAGCTCAATTTCGTGTCTATTGAGGCGCGGGAAAGGAAATTTTGCAACCTTTGTCAGTAGTAGTTTTAGGAGGATTGTTTACTTCTACTGCCTTGACTCTGTTAGTTTTGCCAGCTTTGTATGCTAAATTTGGGAAAATTTTACGACCTCAACAACCTCAGCCAGTTATTGAAGACGGGAAGGTAGTTAAAGCTGAAATAGCGAACTGATCAACCCTCCTTCATTCCCTCAATCAAAGTGCAAAGTTCCTCGCTATCGGGATTGTCTGAAGCTCGATTTGTCCAAAGTTTTTTATAAGCTTCCAACTCAGCTTTGAACGCACTCATGCGCTGAATTTCCTCCTCAAAGAAATCTATTTTGCGACTTAATAAGTCTTGCACTAGCGGACAAGCTGTTATTCCTTGACGGCGAGAGGCCAAAATTTGCTGAATTTCTTGAAGAGAAAAGTTGAGTCTTTGAGCTTTCTTGATAAATTGCACTTGTCTGGCAGCATCGGCTGTGTAGTAACGATAACCGCTACTGTTGCGTAAGGCAGGTTCCAGTAACCCTAGGCTTTCATAGTATCGCAGGGTGCCTACAGTAACACCAGTTTGCTTTGCTAGTTTTCCTATTTTTAGTAGGTGCTGTTCTAGGCATTCTGTTTCAAATTTTGTCATAGCAGTTCTAGGTAAATTGGAACCCTATCATTATAGCGATAGCCAGTTTCACTTTTTTGTGCTGTTTATACTTACCCAATTTGGGCGGATAAAATATTTTATTTTGTCCATAATTCTAGTGACTCAAAAAGCAGCAGTAACTCTGTTTTGAGTTACTGCTGCTGTCGGATATTCTCTTGCTTATCCCTGAAATATAAAAACCACTTATACCTGCGCTCTTTCCTATAATTTTTTAAATCAATGAACCTGACTTATTTCACCCCAATTTCATTCTGGCGTTGCAAGCTTGTAATTAGGCAAAGATGCCCTCTGGCTAATTGATGAGCATAATCTCGCGCTCAAATGCTGAAATTTCTCGCAGGCAAGGAAGATAGATGACCATGACTAACTACCGTGTATTTTGAAGGATCTAATTTTCCACCTATAGCGCTTTTGTCTCTACTCAGAAGCTATACATGGGAATTTAGAAATTAGATGCGTTTACCCTGATTGTGGCGTTGCAAGCTTGTAATTAGGCAAAGAGGGCTTCTGGCTTATTGATAAGCATGATCTCGCGCTCGGATACTAAAGTTTTCCGCAGGCAAGCAAGATAGATGACCAGGACTAACTACCGTGTATTTTGAAGGATCTAAATCAATGATTCAACTTCTACAAACAGCGCTGAAATCATCCCTAGCTGGCGATATCACCCAGGCAATTGGAAAGGTTCCCATTGTTCGTCTCAATCGCGTGAGCGAACTCTGTCAGCATCACGAATTTTATCTCAAATTAGAATCCTGTAATCCCGGTGGCAGCATTAAAGAGAAAAATGCTGTATGTCTGGTTCAACACGCAGAACGTACCAGGTTACTCGCCCCCGGCGGCACAATTGTTGAATCTAGTTCGGGTAATTTCGGCATTGGTTTAGCAATGATTGGTGCAGCGCGAGGCTATCGCGTGATGATTGTCATCGATGGTAAAACACCGCCCCCGATTCGGCGAATGCTGGCTGCCTATGGAGCAGAATTGGTAGATGTCCCCCTGAGTGCGGCAGATGCCAATGGATCGATGCAAGTTGCGAGGATGAAAAAAGCCAAAGAACTCGCCGAAACCATTCCTGGTGCCTGGTATCCTTGCCAGCACCGCAATCCCGAAAACCCAACTGCCCACGAGCAATTTACTGCTCGCGAAATCGAACAGGCTTTTCCCGTAGCACCAGATGTTATCGTTATTGGCGTTAGTACGGCGGGACAATTGGCGGGAATTAGCCGATATTTTAAACAGCGTCATCCCCAAACTCGAATTGTCGGCGTAGATGTGGCAGGTTCGGCTATTTTTGGCACGCCGTCTCACCCCTATAAAATGACAGGATTGGGGTTATCTTTTGTACCGCCCAATTTTGATCCAATGGCACTGGATGCAGCGTATTCTGTGAACGATCGCATTGCCTTTTCTGTTTGTCATGCCCTGGCACGTCGAGAAGGCTTGTTGTTAGGAGCATCCACAGGCGCTATCGTTGCCGCTGCCCTAGCTTACAGCCAGCAGCATCGCCATTCTCAACGCATGGTACTGTTGAACCCGGATCGGGGCGATCGCTATCTCGAAACAGTCTACAATCCAGAATGGCTGTCCGAGCAAGGGATTGAAATCTTGGAACAAAAAGCCCTCACCGCTACAATTAACGCCCTTCAAAGCGTCCCTCTTACCCTCGTGCGACAGCAACAACCTGTATAAACAATGACCTTAAAGGCTTCTCCAAGTCCGTCTAAAATCGGTCTGCTAGATTTATGGCGGCAATTTATTCCCCTCTCCCTCAGCGATGTGGCAATGGCTTTTGGCGATCCGATGATGACGGCTGCCCTAGCTCATTTACCCGATGCACGGGTGAATTTGGCAGCCGTGGGCATTGCCAAAGCCCTCGCGGTCTTTTTTGAAAGTCCGATTATTATGATTCTGCACGCCTCGAATGCCCTTGCACCGAATGGGCGATCGCGTCGCGCCTTGTGGCGATTTACGCTTTTAGCAGGCGGCGGACTGAGTGCGTTACTGTTGCTGCTGACGCTGCCGTTTATTTTCGCCACGCTGGGGGGGACGCTGTTAGGAATTCCACCCCAATTGCGGCAGACGGTGCAGACTGTGTTGACGTTAATGTTTCTCTGGCCTTTGGCGATCGCGTGGCGGCGTTATTTTCAAGGATTGCTCATCCACACAGGTCATTCTCAGGCGGTTGCCAAAGCTAGCATGGTTCGTTTGTTAATTGTAGCCCTAACGTTATGGGGCGGATTTGTGTTGAAAATGTCAGGCGCACTGCTGGCGGGGACTGCTTTGATCGCGGGGGTTCTCTCAGAGGCGCTGGTTGTAACCATTGCGGCGCAGCGACTAGGAGCCACTCGTTCGCCTGGAACAATTGATTCTGAGTTAAAGCTACCCACCAATCTCAAAAGTGTGTGGAATTTCTACTGGCCATTAGGCTCTTCAATGCTGGTAGTCTGGGGTGGACGTGCTGTCCTGGTGGGAATTATTGCCCGCGCCCAAGACGCTAATATTGCATTGGCGGCTTGGCCTGCGGCTTGGGGATTGGTTTTGGTGATTGCCAATGCGACTCGCATGGTGCAGCAGGTGATTATCAAAAATCGAGATCAAGTGAGCGATCGCCAATTAATTGCATTTGCCCTCAGTGTGGGTGGATTTTGTTCGCTACTGTTGTTTTTAGGTAGTACAACGCCATTTGGGTTGCAGGTTGTGCAAAGTTTTATCGGCAACGATGAAGCCCTGGTTGAGAGTATCCGTCCCGTATTGCTGTTGTGCGCGTTTGTACCCCTTCTGGTGGCGGTGCAAAATGCTACTCAAGGTTTTTTGGTCGGGGCAGGTCAAACCAAAGGTCTGAATTATGCAACTTGGATTGGCACGACTATATTGCTTTTAGTTGCGTTCGGTGCAGTTCAGCTTGGGGCATCGGGTGCAATTGCGGCTGCGAGCGCGATGATTATTTCTTTAACAATAGAAGTATCCTGTCTCGCGTTCAATTTACGCAAACAATTATAGCAACCGCCAAGGCTGTGCCGGACGCAAGGCGTAAGACATCCTCGATCGCATGGAGTAAACCATCAAAATTTTGAGAGATAGCTAATCAGTATTTACTTCTTGGCATCATCATTAGTTTCCCCATCGCCATCGCTTTAGTTGTCGATTACAGTTGGCGGGGTTCTCACCCCGCCAGGGTGTTATACTATCTCAGGACTTACTTGTGTGCACACTATATGTAGTCTGCACACAAGCAAGATCGCACTATTCGAGAAGCAGGGTAAAAGAGCAATTAGAAAACTAGCTACCAGATTTGATGTGAGTAAGTATAATTGTTGAACGACTTTTTAGTAGCTGCTGTTCTAAGGATTCTATTCCCAATTTTTTCATAGCAGTTTTAGGCAAGTTGGAACCCAATCATTATAGTGATAGCCACTTTCAGTTTTGTCTAGTGGTTATAGTCATCCAAGTTTTCGATAAAATACTCTATCTTGTCAAGAAGAATATTGGAGAAAAAAGCAGCAGCCACTCAAAATTGAGATCGTGCTGCTGTCGGATATTCTCTTGCTTATCCGGCGAAAAATTCGCGATGGAATCTACACGCAGTGGGAAAATAAGGATTATTTATCGCAATTAGCTTGAGGGCAGTCAGGCGTAGGAGTAGTACAGGGGCCGGCGGCAAAGACAACCGCGGCTGTACCTGCTGTCAGGAGAACTGCCGTCAAAGCTGCAAGAGTGAAGCGTTTAGTCTGAGTTGCTTTAATCATGAATTTTTACCTGGGAATCTAGGATCGAAAAGTTTCTTTGGAAAACTATATATAGCATAAACCCTCAAGTCGGCTATAGAGTCAAGGGGGGGAAGATTAAAAATGATAAAAATATTGAATTTCCGAGGTCACAATCCGAATACCTGTAGGAAAATCTGAAGATTTCATCCTGATTTCATTTTTGGGTGTCATATTCTAATCATTGTACCCAAAAAATAAATCGAATGAAAGCGCTCAAGTCAAGCTTAGTTATTCTAGGCAGTGTCGGATTGCTGTTTTTGGGAGCTTGCAGCAAAAGCGACCAAGGAACCGGCCCAAACAGCAGCCCAACATCCGCTCCTGTTGCCTCTCAACCTAATACTTCCAGTCCGGCCGCTTCTCCTGCAGCATCTGCTAAAACCGAACCTCCCAAACCATCTAAAGGAGGTCAAGTTGTCGAGTCTGGACCTTACCACCTAGAACTTTTAACTCTGAAAGAGGATACCGGAACTCACTTAGATCTTTATTTGCAAAAAGGTGATACCCACGAACCCATTCCTAATGCAAAAGTGACGGCACAAGTGCAGTCTCCCAATGGAGAGCAGCAAACGCTGGACTTCAAATACGATGCTGATGGCAAACATTACGCCGTTGTATTTCCAGTCAAAGATGCAGGAAATTATCCACTGAAGGTGACTGCGGATATTAACGGAGAAAAAGTTGACGGTCGTTTTAGCTTCAATCAATAGAATGCAAGTTTTCTTACAATTGATCGGAAATCCCCTAAAATGATTTAAACACAGGATAAGCAGCACAGCTTTCTCGCAAAATGAATAGTCTAAATTACCAAGATTATCCGGTTGAGCGAGGAATAGAAGGAATAATCATTTAGATGCTCTAGCATTAATGAAAGTCAATGCTCGGAAATTTATAAGAGTACAAAATCCCTAATCAAACGAGGAAAGACCATGAAAACAGTAAAGTCAGGTTTAATTATTCTGGGTACTGTGGGGCTAATATTTTTGGGAGTTGGAAGTAACAACAGCCAAGCTGCTACTTCAGCCAACAGTTCTGCCGTCTCGTCTTCAAAACCCATTACAAGAACAGAGATAGCCGCCGCTCAAAACAAAGGCGGTCAAGTCGTTGAATCAGGGCCTTATCATTTAGAGTTGGTGGTCGAGAAAGAAGCCACTCAAACTCACCTGGATTTCTATTTGCAAAGAGGCGACAACCACCAGACAATACCTAATGCGAAGATAACCGGTCAAATTCAGATGCCCGATCGCACTCAAAAGACTGTTACCTTCACTTATGACCAGAAAGACCAGCACTATACAGCTTTCCTGCCTGGAAAAGTTGTAGGTCAGTATCAGATGAAGATTACTGCTGATATTAACGGTCAAAAGGTAGACGGTCGATTCACCTTCACTCGGTAGACTTTTTAGTAGGTTGAATCTGCGGTTGACTGGTTGACGGGTTGCTGGCGGGCTGTTTGTTGTCGTGACCAACTAATGCCCGCCAACTTCCGTTTAGAAAGAAGAAAGCAGCCATAGGCACAAGGCAACACGCCAGCATTGCTATCCCCATACCCATCCATAGGAGAATTGGGTTTTTTAATTTTTGCTCGCTCATTTTTATAAGTTTCATTCTGTCATTTTCACAGTAGGGTAATTCGGCAATTTTATGATAGCATACCGGATTGCTGTCAGAGATGAGCTATTTACCTGCACTATAAGTCGCATCAATATTAAAATTTTCATCCTGATTTCATTTAGGAATGTAAACCTTAAGTTGAGCGCGGTTAAACGCTGTCTAATCAGAATGTAACGTTTCTGGTGTTGCACCCGCCAAGCAGTAGGGATACGTCACTGCCCGCAGGTGTCAACTTAAGACTGAAACCCTTGACAAATATCGTTTGCAGCCGAGTGTGGCTACCATCACTACCCCTGTTTTTACAATGCAAAAAGCATCTACTAGGTTTGCTGAATTCGATTTAATCAGAGCTTTGGCGATCGTCAGTGTTGTGATTATTCATGCTGGTTTTTTGTCATTACCCGATCGCAGAATTCTATTTATTTCGATCGATACACTCCAGCTTTTCTGCGTACCTGCATTTTTACTGATCAGCGGTTTTTTTCTTACCAACAAGCTTGAAAATCAAAATAACCCGACGCTGATATTAAAGAAAAGGCTGTCGAGAATTATACCGCCCTATCTTTTTTGGTCAGTAGCCTTCTACATTTTAAATAATTTGGGCAACCTCAAACGATTTGATTTACTTGGATTAGTTAGAGATGTGCTGACGGGTTCCGTGCTGCCCCCCTATTACTTTATAGTTGTGATTGTTCAATGCTATTTGTGGTGGTGGATTCTAGTTAAATTAAGATTCTTAGAACCCCGAAAAGTTTTTGCTTTGGGTTTCACCATTCAAATAGTTTTTACCATAGTCTTTTACTTAGTTGCTCTCAAATACTTACCTTCCATACCTATACCGCTGATAGAGCGCTGGATTTTTAGTTGGATTTTGCCGTTTTCCACTGGTTTAGTTCTTGGCAGTTGCTATGACAACATTCAAGGATACCTTCAGCGCCAAAGAATGCTTATTTTAGCAGCAACTATCTTGTTCTATCTAGCGAGTATTTGGGAATTTTACCTACTCAGTGAAGTGAATTCGGATGCCTGGTTTGCCCGATCGTTTTTTAAACTATCTACTCAAGGATACGCAATTTTGTTCGTACTGTCGATATTGGCATTTTCTCAAAGCATCATACTTCCCAGTAAACTATCGAAATTAGTCAAAATATTGGCGGCTTACTCCTTTCCTATATACCTGCTAGATGTGATGGTAGTAAACTATGTTAATTTAGCGTCTTATAAATTTATGTATTCTCCCGATCCCCTGCTCAAGCTCGGAGTTTTAGTGACGGTAGATTTGCTAGTTTGTTTTGGGATTATTTACCTGTTGCAAAAACTTTTACCCAAGAATTACAGTCAGTACATTCTGGGAATTTAATCTGGATTTACGCCACATCCCTGGGGCAGAGGCGCTGGAAGATGTGGAAAATGGGTTTAACAATTTCATCCTGATTTCATTGCGTAATGTCAATGTGAAGTTAAGGAGAGTTAAATGTGGCTCAATGATTTAAAACATTAAACTTTTCAGGGATCTTTACCTATGAGCGAACACCCACACTATCACCCATCCTATTGCGATACAGTGGTTCAGTGCGCTACTGAATGCGAAAAATGCGCTGAGTTCTGCATCGGAGAAATGCCAGAATGCCGCCGACTCTGCCGAGATTGTGCAAACATCTGCTGGACTTGCGCTAGTTTTAGGAGTCGCGGTTCGTGCTTTGCAGAGGTAATCGGTAAAGTCTGTGCGGATATCTGCGAAGCTTGCGCTAGCGAGTGCGAGAAACATCAAAACGAACACTGTCAAAAATGCGCTGAAGCTTGTCGGGGCTGTGCTGCGGAATGTCGCGATATGGCAAGTGCTGCTGCTTAATTAATCACGCTTCGGCAAGGTGGGATTTGTAATACTCACCTTGTCTGGAAACAGTTAGTTCCAATATTCAATAAATTAATTATGAAACTCCAAAACATTGTAGGAACAAATAAGAAGGTGGATGTAAAGGCGATCGCTGCCGATAAAGAGCTCACTCGCCAAATCCAAATTCGTCTCATCGACTTAGGTTTGCTAGACCCTCCAGCCAACGGCATCTTTAGTGCAGTCTCTACTGCGGCTCTCAATCGATTTCACAAGCTGATTCAGTGCACTGATGAACCAGGATTTATCGGAGCAAAAACAGCCGAGAAACTTATTGAAGCCAAGCCATCGGATCTCAAATTTCCACCTCCTGTCCTCAAGATAGTTAAGGAGACATTTCTCAAGGCTAGACCTATCTATGCGTTAAATTTATCAGATGCAGAGAAACAAGAAATTGAAACGGGGAAAGTATTGGAGCTTGTCTCTTATGAAATGGTTCGCGATCACATCCGAGTAGCTTTCCGAAAAGATTCCTTTAAAAATTCTCAAATCTGGTATGTCTATAGGTCGCACGTCCAAATTTTACAAGAAGGAAAGGTAATTTATCCAAAAACTAAGCCTAAGAGCTTTCAACTTGCTAATTTTCCTTACAAGTACCAACTGGATAATTACTATAATCCGACTGGTGCTTGCAATGTCACATCAATGGCAATGTGCTTGCAGTTCCTCAACAAACCGCGCCGGGACAAGATCGGTCAATTTGAGGACGAACTCTACCAATATGCACTCAACAAAGGTTACAGTCGCTGGAACCCCTACGACTTGGCAAAAATTGTCAGAGAGTATGGTGCTCAAGATACCTTTAAAGAGAATGCGACATTTGAGGAAGTTAAAGATTGGTTAGTAGATGGAAACCCAACTGTCATACATGGCTATTTTACTTCTTTCGGTCATATTCTGCCCGTAGTTGGATATGACGAAACTGGCTTGATTGTTCACGATCCTTATGGAGAATGGTTTGCTAGCGGGTATAACAACAACGCCAATGGAGCTTATCTTCACTATTCCTATGATTTAATCCGTCGCGTTTGTATGGCAGATGGAAATTTCTGGGTTCATTTCATTTCCAAGTAAGAGAGTAAAGCGCTTGTTTGCTATTAAAATTCACCTCTCACTGGTTCATATTTCATCTTGATTTCATAATTAGCTGTCAATCTAGTTAATAAGAAGCTAACTCTTCAAATATGAATGTTGAAGTAGGTTGGCGTACTGTACTTAATTCCCTAGAGAGTCAAAACTATGAGAACACTCATTTACGGTGCTGTATTTGCTCTGTCAGCCACAGTTTTAGTTCCTGCTGTCCATGCGAGCACCAGAACAGGCGCCGAGAATTTTCCTCACATTGATAGTGCAGTACAATTTCCGGAAACTAAGGCAAGAATCGTCAGGCATACTTTCCGGCTGCACATTCCTCAAGGAACTAGGGCTATTTCTCAATTAAAAATTAGCGTTCCTGCGGGGTTAACTGTCAGGGATGATATCAGTATATCTGACGATTCAGGTCAAAAAATTGACACTAAGGTTTCTGTCAACAGCAATCAAGTTATACTAACCTTCTCCCAACCTCTTTCTCCCGAAAACACAATCAAAATTACCATGAATAAAGTAATAATTTCTGGAGTTTCTAACGCTTGGATGTACCAACTTACTGCTATATTAGTTGGCGACAATACAGACATTATCCTCGGTATAGCACGGGTTCGTAGCTATCAATAAAAAAATCAGGTGTTACGGCCGATCTTTCATCCTGATTTCATCCATACGTATCAAACTAAGAAATAAGCCAAACGTTAGTTTTCAAGGAGTGCAGTCGTGAAAAAATTAATTAGTATTAGTGCAGCATTTGCCTTAATTCTTACCTCTTCTATCTCCGCAGCAGAAGCAACAGGAATACCGGGAGATTCCCAATCTCCTCACATTGTCGGAGGCCGTTCCTATCCTGACTACCCAACTTGGAGAGCCTTCCACGATTTTGACGTTCACGTTGAGGGAGAAGCCATTTCAGAACTGTCAATTCAGTTGCCATCACTGCGAATCAAGGGTATTGAAGTAAGCAGTCAATCCGGTGAAAAGATTGAGGCAACAACTTCTGTTAAAGGTGGAAAAGCAACGGTAGTTTTCTCCAAACCTGTAGTTGCCGGGACTGTGCTGACAATTTCTATGCTTGAGGTTGAGGCTTCAATCTACCCGCGTAATTATATATACCGCGTTTATGCCAAGAAAGTGGGTCAGAGTTCAGACAGTAAAGTTGGTACGGCCAATATTCAAACTCTCCCGCGTTGGTAAATGCTTGTGAAGGTTGAGTCTTTAAACGACTGACATCTGACCTGGATTTATTTCAGGGCTTTTAAACCAATTAATGCCGAGTCCATTGAGTTAATTATTTGAGGAGCATCGCCATGAAAAAGTTACTTTACGCTGCTGCATTCACCTTTGTGCTAGCATTTAATGCCCCGACTACTCTTGCAGGAGGAGCCATGCGAAATGCTAATGTTTCTCACCTCGTACACAGCGGCGCCCATCCCAATAACGCTCGCTTTCAGGGTGCTACCCATCATTTTGAAGTTCACGTTCAGGGAAAAGCTCTTTCGGCACTTGCAATTGATTTGCCGGATGATGTGAAAATGCGTAGCGGAATTGAGGTCAAAAATCAATCTGGTCAAAAAATCGAGTCTCAAGTTTCTGTTAATAACCGAAAAGCCACAGTAGTTTTCTCCCAACCTGTTTCTCCTGATACCACCATATCAATTGATATGCGGGGCATATACACTCCTGGTTACAGTCGGAATTGGGGCTATGCTATCTCTGGTAAAATGGTGGGAATAAATGCAGAAGTACCACTCGGTACAGTTTTAATTCAAACCTACTAAAGGTAGCTGGCAGTTAGGGATTTTAAATTGCAATTAACTTGAATAAATTCGAGAAAATTGCAATTTAAAATTTGCTCTTACTTAAAGGCTAAAAGCTAAAAAAGTCTGAAGAGTGCTATCTTTTGTTGCTCAATTTTTAAAAAGATTTACTGCTATAAATTAGAGTTATGCCCTGACCAATTAGCTATTAACACTTTAACACTTACCAATTACCACTTAGGAAGATGAATCAAAATAAACTATTTAATCGGACTCGCTGGAAATTAGCCATTTCCTATGCAGCAGTAATGGGTTTGATTTTAAGCTTGTTGGGATTTGGTGTATATAAGGCGATCGCCCACGCTCACTGGGTAGCCCTAGACCGGGAATTAGAATCGGTAGCGGGAACGCTACATGACAGCCTAGAAATCAAATTGCAGCAGCCCGGACGCTTAGAGCCAATAGTAAGCGAACTTTTGCCCAACCTCCGCCTAATGGGAGTTAACGACATTAAAGAACAGTTGCCCAGCCGCCATACTTTAAGCGCTATCAACCAAGGCCATTACTATATTCGTTTATTTGATAAGTCAGGAAATTTGATTGCTACAGCAGGCGCTTATCCCAAAGAATTGCTAGCGACCTTTAACTCAGAACACTGGCAAACAATTACTGACAGCAAAGGCAATATTTATCATCAAATTTCTGTATCACTGCATACTCAAAATCAGAAAAGTTGGGGATATTTTCAAGTGGGGCGGAGCTTGCAAGACTTCAACGATTATCTCAGTACAGTCAGATTAGTTTTAAAGTTGGGATTGCCTACTGCGTTAATCTTGGTAGGTTTTTCTAGTTGGTGGCTGGCAGGATTGGCAATGAAACCAATTTATGCTTCCTACCGACAAATTCAACAGTTTACAGCGGATGCTGCCCACGAATTGCGGACGCCTTTAGCGGCATCCCAAGCGACAGTAGAATCCGGGCTGTTAATGTCTGAATTGGATGAAAAAGAAGCACGGGAAATTTTGCGAACTGTAGAGCGTCAAAACCGCAGATTGACTCAGTTAGTGGCTGATTTGTTGCTGTTGGCGCGGATGGATAATCAACCGATACCCGATCGCCATCAATTGTGTTGTTTAAATGACTTGGTTAGCGATTTAGTCGAGGAATTGGCAGCAATGGCGATCGCCAGAGAGGTAGCGCTAACATCGGAATTGCCGGTGCATCAGCCCTTGACTATTATTGGTGATTCTAACCAGCTTTATCGCTTAGTTTTTAATTTAATTGTCAATGCCATTCAATACACTTCACCTGGTGGCCAAGTAACTGTTATTTTAGAAAAAACTGACCATTTAGTTGTGATTCATGTCCAAGATACAGGGTGTGGGATTGCAGCAGAAGATCAAAAGCAAATTTTTGACCGTTTCTATCGAGTTAACAGTTCACGCGATCGCGTTACTGGCGGATCGGGATTGGGATTGGCGATAGCGCAAGCTATAGCCTTAGCACATGGCGGTAGCCTGACTGTGCAAAGTAAATTGGGTACGGGTAGCATTTTCACACTGCGATTTCGAGAAAGAAATGCGGCGTTGATGAATGATGCCATGAATCATGGAGTAATCGGCACATCCTAGAACTTGGGCGTTGGGCGTTGCACATTTATGGTATGATGGACAAATATACTTAACTAACTAGGGCTTGCTCAATAAGTGGTTCAAGTAAACACTGTATGGGTTTTCGGACGAAGAAAGGTAGTAATGTGCAGGAAAAACAGGTGAAATAGATCAAAATCCCTGCATTACCATCTGCGAGCATATACATAAAAGCGGAACTTTATCTTCTCCCACCCTTGGAGTTTGAGCTAGCCAACGGATACAAAGAGGTTTTTCAAACTTGACCACACATGATTTTTTAGGGTCTATAGCTTGTGCAATTATCTTTGATAAGTCGCTCCTTCAATCCTAGGTTTTTAAGCATGGTTTTCTTCCCCTTCTTCTTTCCATTATTACTCCCTTTACTCGACCATAAAAACTGTTGGTAAGACGATAACGCGGAGCTGTAGTCAGAAAGTCTTTACGTAGAGCTTAATGCTCAAACTTTAGGGTTTCTAACGCTCGTTCGCGCCAATATAAAAATAAAGGCAAAGCACAAGATACACCAATGCCAAAAGTAGCGACAACGTAAACAAACAACCAGCGACGAGACAAACCTAATCGCTTTAGCTCAATAAATGAAAAACAGAAGAAGACATCTGCACAAATGAGCAAATCTATTGCTACGGCAGAAGCGACATGATTAGCGAACGCATTCTGGAAAAATAAATCGAGATCAAGACCATTCTGGAGAAAGAACTTCAGCAGAAAGCTCCAAGGCGCGATCGCACCAATAATCGTTAGCAGCAGATAAAGCGATTGGGTTGACAGAAATTTTTTGGATGTAGGTAGTTGCCGCTGTAGATAAGTTGCATTGGACATAGGTTCACTTTCCTTTTGTTATCAGCACTTCAACAGGGACTTGGTTTGGCGAAGCGTAAAAGTTCGTCATCAACCCTGTTGCTCTGATTGTCACCCTCCGAGATAATATAAACAATTACCTACGAGGTAATAAGGATAGTAAAATGGCGAGCGCTTCAACCTCAACGCAATCAACTCCAAACCGAGACGCATCCTTTGGGAATCTGCTCAAACACTGGCGCAATCAACGCGGTTTGAGTCAACTCGATTTGGCTTTAGCTGGCAATGTCTCTCAGCGGCATATCAGCTTCTTAGAATCAGGCAGAGCTAATCCCAGCCGGGATATGGTACTGCAACTGGCGGCTGTGCTACATGTTCCTCTGCGCGATCAAAACATCATGCTCACGGCGGCGGGCTTTGCGCCGATTTATTCCCAAAGCGATTTATCAGCGCCTGAAGTTGAACCGATCCGCAAAGCCATAGAGTTTATCTTGCGCCAGCAAGAACCCTATCCGGCATTAGTAATGGATCGTTATTGGAATTTAATCCAGAGCAATACAGCCGCGCAACAGCTTACCAATTGGTTAGTTCATCCAGAGAAGCTGCAACACCATTTCTGCATCAACGGCAGGATTAATCTGATGCGGCTGATGTTTCATCCTCAAGGGTTCAAGCCGTTTGTGGGGAATTGGGAAGAAATTGCTAGCCATCTGATGCAACGGGTGTATCGAGAAGCGTTCGTCGATGGACATAGCGACGAATCTATGGCTCTTTTTCAAGAACTACAAGCTTATCCAGATGCCCCCCGCTTGTGGCAGCAATCTCTACCCCGCACCTGGCAACTACCCTTGTTGACGGTACAGTTTGTCAAAGACGGACTGAGCCTTAACTTATTTTCGGCGATCGCCACGTTAGGTACTCCTCATGACATCACGTTGCAGGAACTGCGGATTGAAAGCCTGTTTCCGGCAGATGAGGTGGCGCAAACCAATCTTGCAAATTTTTACAGGGATACACCGGCACCCCACTAGAGATGGGTACTCCCCAGAAAGCCGGGGCCGGTGGGCTAATATGGGCACACATATCGTTAGCGCACTCAATGCCGAAGTATTCCCCTGAAACAGTCGAGGCCATCTTAGAAACCATCCGCACAACGGGCAGCGCGTGAGCCGGTCGCCTAATGAGTGTCTGGTTGCTCGCGCGTCGCTTCGATATTAGGAAAAAGCCCTATCCTGATAAATCTTTGTTGATATTAAACACAGAACAAAATTACAAACATCAACAAAATGGTTACTAACAAGACACACATCGCCGTCTCTCTAGACCTGGGAACCAGCATTCCCAGCAGTGTACGTGCAGCAGATGCAAGCAACCTCGTTCTGAAAATTAGGCACGAAAACGAATTAGAAAAGGTACGGGCTCAAAATCAACAGTTGGTGGAATTTCGATCACAAGTTGAGGCCACGCAGGCTGCGAGCGAAAAGCTGAAGGTTCAACAGGTTCAACAGTTGGTGGAATTTCGATCACAAGTTGAGACCACGCAGGCTGCGAGCGAAAAGCTGAAGTTTAATGACAGGCGTTTTGGTAGCTACAAAACCTGGCAGTCATTCCGCATCCTGTCCTAGTTAGGTCGATCGCCAACTCTCTAGCGTCTGTCTCATCTCCTGACCTAGCAGTAGCACTTCTAAGTCCTAGATGGGTAAATTTGATTTCCTTGACCTAATTGCAACGATCACAGACGCTCTCGCCATTAAGACACCGTATTAGGGTCTGCTCTTAACCTGCCTTCATACCAACAGTTTAGCCGATTGCAAAGCGCGAGTCCGACAACAGCAATTTATGCAACTGCCAAGGCTGACATAACGGCTGCTACGCTGCCAATTTTTTCGCACTTCTGAAATTTGATTTTTAATTCAACTTACCATACCGTAACTTGACTATTAAGTCAATTCACTTGTTGTTAAAAACGCTAAAAAATAGCTAATTGTTGTGGAGCGCTAAAGTCAGGGATTTGCAGTATAAAGTCAGGCGTTTGCAGTATAAAGTCAGGCGGAAAGCAGGTATTTGCAGGGGGTGCACTTTACCTGCAAATGCCTGTAAATATCCTGCAAATGCCTGACTTTTTCGGTCAAATTACTGCTTTTTTGTGCTCTTCGTGACTTTGCTTGTTGAGGCTGCTTTTGGCTGTTCTCAATCGGTAGCAAGCAATGGTTTTGCGATCGCAAACCATGATTAATGCGTGCAGAAAAAAAATAATACACCCTGATGAATGGGGCATCCTAGGTGTCAAGCGACTTGATTTTTACCCGATATCCAACTGTGCTGATTGCACGAACATTGCTCCTGCTGTTGTGGAGACCCTTGTGACAGCATCGGCGTCAATTGCCCCAACTGTCCCGATCGCACGCTTAGCGGAGCGAACCTCACTCGCTCTCTTGTAAACTAAATTTTATGCCTGATAGGAAGCTAGGAAAAAAAGTGAGGAACAGTCGTAGCAATAGCAATGTTGGGAGATATATTTATACCGATACCGGTAAAGGAAAGTTCCGGCTAAGTTTTCTGAAACTTATAGTGCGATCGCTCCTACCTACAACGGCTTCAAGCGGCCGGGGCGAGCGCTGTATTGGCTACATGGCGATTGCCCTTCAACGAACGCCTCGCAGTAAATTAAAGTCGCCACACCTTAATTATTCGCTATTCGCGAATATAGAATAAAGGAAACAATGCGCTCGCTCATCCGCTATGCTAAAACCCCAAGATATCCTTGCAATACTCAAAGTCCACAGTTGGGATTCAACGAACTGGACGTACAGTTCTCTCGCTCAAAGCTTGGGCATGAGCGCATCAGAAGTTCATGCTGCCCTTGAGCGTTCTGAAGCTGCGGGTCTGTATTATGGCTCCGAGCGGAAAATTTTGAAGCAAGCGGTGTTGGAATTCTTGGTTCACGGGTTGCGCTATGTATTCTACGCCCAGCCAGGCCCCCTCTCGCGGGGATTGCCAACTGCACATTCTGCTGAGCCGTTGAAAAGCAAGCTGGTTGCCTCACCGTCTGAGGTTTACGTCTGGCCTGACCCTCAAGGTGTCGTGAGAGGGCAGGCAATCGCGCCTCTGTACCGCTCAGTCCCCCAAGCTGCCAGTAACGATCCAGAACTCTACGCCTTGCTCAGCTTGATTGACGCTATTCGAGTTGGTCGGGTGCGGGAGCAACGTTTAGCCGCTAGCGAACTTGAAAAGAGGATCGTCGCTCTATGAATCAGCAGATATTCATGCTGGAAACAGTCGCCCGGATACTCTCTCAAGTACGCACTACCATCGTCTTCACAGGAGGAGCAACGATATCCCTGTATCTGGACGAAGTGGCTGCTCCTGACATTCGACCTACCGATGATGTTGATTGTGTTGTCGAAATCATGTCCAGAGCTGAATATTACAACTTCTCGAACTTGTTGCGAACCCTTGGGCTTCAAGAGACTACAGAATCAGGTGCACCCCTATGTCGCTGGCAGTATGAGGGCATTTCAATTGATGTCATGCCGTGCGACTCCTCTGTATTAGGGTTTTCCAATCGCTGGTACAGGCCGGGCATTGCTAACTCTATTCGCTACCAACTTCCAAGTGGTAGGCAAATCCTAATTTTTTCAACGCCTTATCTCCTCGCTTCCAAAATAGAAGCTTTCATGGGTAGAGGCGGGGGTAACTTTTATTTTAGTTCTGATATTGAAGACATTGTGGCACTGCTTGACGGGCGTTTTAGTTTGTTCGAGGAAGTGCAACAAGCTGACTATGAAGTGAAAGCATTTTTATCAGGATGGTTTCGAGCCGAGCTTGCAAATCTGTGCGAAATCGCGCCTGCTTTCCTCTCACCCGTTGCTAAAAATTCAGGTCGCACTCGCTTGCTCTTGCAAAGAATTGAAAGGCTGGCGATGGTAGTTTAGTAGTTAACTGCTAGCAATAGACAGCAGCGGACACTCGATCGAGGTAAGCCTTACACTCGCGAACAGCCTCAACGGAACGCAAAAACCAGATAGTCCAGCCTCAGCTTTATTGCTGGCATAGTGGGTACTACACTACAAAATCACTTCATAAATTTTAGCTACCTGCCAATTTTCTCACACTTGCTCAACTTGATTTTTTATTCAATTCCGATGCCACAACTTGACTATTAAGTCAATCCACTTGTTGTTAAAAACGCTAAAAAATTAGCTAATTGTTGCGTCAGCTAAAGTCAGGGATTTGCAGTATAAAGTCAGGGATTTGCAGTATAAAGTCAGGCAAGTGCAGGTATTTGCAGGGGGTGCACTTTACCTGCAAATCCCTGTAAATATCCTGCAAATGCCTGACTTTTTCGGTCAAATTACTGCTTTTTTGTGCAGAGACTGCCTTTGCTGGTTGAGGCTGCTTTTGGCTGTTCTTGATTAGTAGCAAGCAATGGTTTTGTGATCACAAACCGCACTTTTACGTGCAGGAAGAGAAATAATGCACCCTCCTTTTACGGAAGCCTAACCGTAAGGTCGGGTTTAATACTTTCTTTAGCTTTAATGACAACTGTAACTATTTGTACTACGATTTAAGCTGAATATTCTATAGCTCTAAGAAATTAGAGGGAGAAAATGCTTCAAAAGCAATTCAACAAGCTCATCACTTATTCAAGTGCGATCGCACCTAAATCCACTATTCTATACAAATAAAGAAAATTATACTCAGTCTCTACCTTAATAAACTGTCTAAACAGCCCTCTCCAATTGGGGGGGATAAAATCACCTGAATAGCGCTTGTCGATTACAGTTGTTAACTTGTATCTTGGTAAGAGGTTTTTACTGATTAAAAACTATGAAGACTTTACCGTCCGTCAAACCTAGAGAGCTGCTATCCAACCATATTCACATTCGCCTAACTGACTCTGACTACAATCAAATCAAAGCAAGAGCAGAGCAAGTAAATTTAAGCATGAGCGACTTCATGCGCCGTGCAGCTTTGAGGAGAACCATGCCACGCCCTCTAGCTGCATTTGACTTGAAAGCCTATCAAGTTTTGTGCAAGATTGATACCCAATTGAGGATTGCAGGAAACAACCTCAATCAAATTACTAAAGCTTGCAATAGTGCTGTGGCATTGGGAGAACCAGTTGTTGTCAATAAAGGACTCTTAGAAAGCGTACAGCAACTCATTCGAGAGAACCAAGCTACAATTAAAGCAATAGTTGCAAACCTTACCAATTCTACAGTCCGCTAATTTTTAACAAGCCTGAGAAATTGATGTAATAAACCTACTGCGAAACGGTTATGATTGGCAAACAAATTAAAGGTACAGGCTTTCGGGGCTGTCTGAACTACGTGCTGGGCAAAAAAGACGCCGCTCTAATTGGCGGTACTATGTGCGGACAAACTCCTGAAGAACTGGCTGCTGAATTTGCGATCGCCCGACAACTAAGACCTAACCTGAAAGTAGCAGTTTTTCACGCCACTTTATCTGTCGATAGCACCGAAAAACTAGAAGATTCTGAAGAAAATGACCAACGCTGGCTGGCGATTGCAGCCAACTACATGAAAGCGATGGAATTTGACAACAACCAATACGCAGTTGTCAAGCACAGCGATACACAACACGACCACATTCACATCGTCGCCAGTCGCATTTGTCTAGATGGAGGTGTCGTTGACGATAGCTGGGATTATTACAAAAGCCAAGAAACTATTCGCCAACTCGAACGGAACTACAGCCTGGAAACTGTTACACCCAGTTGGGAAACAGACAAACGAGCTCAGACTACAGGAGAACACAGGCAATTAAAAAGCAAGGGAAACCAGAGCGTCAGGGTGCAATTACAAGACCTAATTGATGAAGTTACCCAAGACAACCCAAGTATGCCAGAATTCGTTGAGCGGTTGCAGCAACAAGGCGTAGAGGTGCAAGTCGGATTGACTCGAACTGGAATCGGCTTGAGTAAAGGCATTTCTTACAATTTAGATGGGGTCGCTTTAAGTGGCACTCAGTTGGGTAAAGCCTACACTTTTTCTGGATTGCAGAAGCATCGAGGCGTTAGCTATGA